>JAAFHQ010000096.1 GCA_013298445.1 Chitinophagales bacterium
CATCGTCCAGGCTGAGTTTTCCAGCCTTTTCCAGCAACAAAATGGAAAAAGCAGTAAACTGTTTTGAAACCGAAGCGATGTGGAATACCGTGGAAGGGCTATTCGGAATATCGTATTCAAGGTTAGCCATTCCGTAACCTTTTTTGTACACAATTGTGCCGTTTTGGACTACTGCTATTGCGGCACCAGGGCTGTCTTTATTGTCCCAGGGCGCAAAAAGTTCATCCACTTGATCACCAGGAGTAAGCGCCTTCGGTTTGACGAATTTCAAGGTGATGCTATACTTCCCTTTGGATTCATTTTCCTCCAGTGGTGTAACCTCCACCACGTATTTTCCTTTCTCGTCAGAGTTTAAGGCAAACAATTCTGCCCCATTGTTTCCATTTGGGCTATCAAACTCTTCGATTTTTTTCCCTTTTGGGGTGTAAGTGGTGACTTTTACATCAACACCTTCCTGCATCAATTTTAAAAAAGCAAATTGGTTTTTCTCCAGGCTGACGGAGTATCGGTGTTGCTCCTTCGGAACGATTTCTGCAGAAACTGTTTTGCTTTTTAGCAGCTCCCCTTTTTGGACTTGAGCAAGTGCTTTGGTAAAAAACAAGCATAAAAAAAGGCCAAGAGTCGTGGTGATTTTTAAAACTTTCATGATTTTTTTGTTTAAAGCTAAGGAAAGGATAAAACGCCATTTTTTGCACAAAACGCAAATAAAACTATCTTACGCCACCAAAGCTCAACGATGGAAAATCAAGCAGACATCCTTCAATGCAAATCTTGTGCAGCCCCCCTTTCTGGTGTTTATTGCGGCCAGTGTGGACAAAAAACAATCCAGCGTCGCATCACCATGCGTGCAATATTTGATGATATTTTCAGTCAGATCAGCAATGTGGATCACGGGCTTATTTATACTTTCTTCATGTTGTTTAAAAAGCCAGATCAGGTAGTATTGGATTACCTTGCTGGTAAAACGGTTAAATACAGCTCTCCATTTAGATACCTGATATTCTGGACGGCCGTTTCTGCATTGATCTACATTGGATTTGGTTTTTATGATCAACAAGTTGCGGGTATGGGCAACTTGATGCAGCCAAGCGATGACCAAAAAGTAAATGAATTTACTACCCTGTACAACGATTTGATGAAACAATATTTTCAGGTTGTCTCCATTTTATACATCCCGTTTTTTGCCATTTTCACCCGGGTTTTTTTCAAAAAATCTGGGCTCAACTACGCCGAACACTTGGTGGCAAATGCCTATTTCAGCGCCCAGGCCTCAATCGTGTTTATGCCAATTCTACTATTTAACTTGAACATGGATTTGATCACCACGCTGAGCATGCTGATTATGGTTCTGTATTATACTTACGCCATTCGCAAGCTATTTAAACAAGGCTGGATTGCTGCTTTTTTCAAAGTGGTCTTGATCTATTTGGTGAGCATCTTTTTGTTTTCCATTGTGGCTTCAATTGTTCTTGTTCCGTTTGTTTTTTTGCAAAAACAATAAAATTAAAGGCCTGTTTGGTGGGATGTTGATCGCTTATTCATTCTCCCAGGTATTGTGCTACAAACTTGAGCAAGGCTTCGCCATGCAAATTTTTGGCAATCACCTTACCGTCTGAATCCAGTAAAAAATTAGCGGGAATGGTCTGAATGCGCAATGCCTCCATCAGGGGGGCATCATCCCCGCGCAAGTGAGAAGCATGTACCCAGCGGTAGGCACCATCTGCTTCAATCGCTTTTTTCCAGGCGGGTGCGCTGGCATCTAGGGCATAAGCGATGATCTCAAAGCCATTTTTGTGGTGCTGTTCCCATAGGGGCACCAGAAAATCCCGGTTTTCGCGCCGACAAGGGGCACACCAGGAAGCCCAAAGGTCCAAAAGGGTCAAACGCCGTTTGCCAATGAGTTGAGCCAAGGTAAGGGTGTCTCCGGCCAGCATCGGTAATTCGGCTTCAGGTAGTTTGTCTCCAATCAATACGGGCAGGCGCTTCCGCTCGCTTTTTTGGCAGAGTTGAGCCACCCATGCATGACCAGGATGGCTGCTTTGCCATTTTTGACACTGGGAAAAAAGAAATTCGGGGATACGTTCATAATCCTGGTTGGGGCTCACCCAACGAATGGCCAAAAGTGCAGGCAGTAGCTGGTCGGTTTGTTGCGAAAAGTCAATTAGGCGTTTTTGAAAGTTCAATTTTGCCGCTTCGACTTCGAGCAATTTTGTTTCTTCGTGCTCCTCGTCCTTGTTTTTGGATAAGAACTGCTGAAAAGCTGCCTGGCGAATGTCTCTTAATTTTAGCAGTGCCACATTTTCAGGAGAGGGATTTTCGATGGTAAAACTGCTTTGGAATTGGGCCATTGAAGCACTTATTTTGAGCTTGAGCCCATTTTTCCAGATGATCGGACAATAGTTATCGGTGCTGGGGTCTTCGTTGTTCAAGCGGTTGACAAACTGCTCGCCTTTTTTTTGCACGGCCAGTTCGAGTAGCATGGGCTCGGGGCTATCCGGGAGTTTGTCAAACACAAAACTGCCATCGGGTTTTACTTTGGCCGAATCGATAACCTGCCCCAAAAAGCTGGTCGCAACTTCATCCAGACTGCGTGGTCGAATCAAAAAGAGGGTAGGGGACCACTGCTCATTTAGGGCTAAGCTGATTTTTCCGGAAAGTGGTGCCTGGCCAGAGCAATTGGTGTGCAAAGGAAGCAGTAGCAAAAGGAGATAAGTAATCTTTTTCATGGGCTCACATAAAGTTGGATCAATTCATTGCACCATTTTCCACCATTCACTAAAAACCTGTCCTGTTTCTTGCAGGTTCACCCCCTCACCAATCATGGGCGTAACCAAAGGTACATGATAGCCACTATTCAAGCGGGTGATTTCCGTCAATGGCTCATACCAGGGATGCATGGCCAGGGCAAACTTGGACGAGTGAACGGGCATCAGGCGTTTGGCTTTTAAGGCTTTGGCTGCTTTTAAGGTTTCTTCAGGAAAGCAATGAATCTCTTGCCAGGCCGGGTTGTACTGACCGTTTTCGAGAATAGCCAAATCAATGGGGCCAAACTGGTCGCCAATTTTTGCAAAGTGATCCCCATAACCGCTGTCACCTCCGAGGTAAAATTTTCCATTCGGACTTTCCAACAAAAAGGAAAGCCAGAGGGTATTGTTGCGCTTGAACGTACGCCCTGAAAAGTGACGGGTTGGTAAGGTATGCAGGGTCATACCTTTTTCCAGAATAAGGCTTTCATTCCAGTCTTTTTCAATGATCTGGTCAGCTGGGTAACCCCAACGTTCTAGATGAGCACCCACTCCCAAACCACATATCACAGCTTGTACCTTGTCTTTCAACGCTTTTACCGTTTGGTAATCAAGATGGTCGTAATGGTCGTGGGTAATCAGCAGATAGTCAATAGCTGGTACATCTTCCACCGTATAGAGGTCGCTGCCTTTAAAAGCTTGGTTTGAGCCTGGAATCGGAGACGCATTGCCACTAAAAACTGGATCAACCAGCAGTTTCAGGCCTCCGATTTGGAGGAAATAGGATGAATGACCAAACCAGACCAAGACGCCCGCATCAGCAGACAATTGCTGCAAATCGGTAAAAGCAGAGGGTATGCTTTCTTTTGGCTTCAAATCGGGCTTTTTGCCAAAGAGAAAACTGTAAAGTACGCCTCCAAATGAATGCCCTTCGGAGAATGTGCCAGTAGCTTCCTCGTTGACAAAGGCACCGTCTTGATAATGTGGGGATTGTTTGATGCGTTGTAACCTTTCACCCCCAGGCGCTTTCCCGAATTGGGGCAGTTGCAGAAACAATATAACGAAGCCAACAAACAACAAAAGAATGAATAGGAGAATGAGCATGGTATTGTTGAATGGTGAAAAAATGGTTTAGTGACCTTATTCTTGATTAACCCAATCGTAAAATTTCAAGCCATTCTCTAAACGATCAATGGCTTTTTGAATTCTTTCCACCTTGGTTTCCATTTTTTTGGCACCCTCGATCCAGTCAATGTAGTATTTCTGGTTGCTTTCTGAAAGGGATGAAAAGAATTTATGGGCCTGGGGTGCGTCCAGTAAACAAGCCAATATTTCGTCTGGCACAACCACCGGCGAAGGATCGTAAAACAAAACCACATGTACATAGTCGCCTTCTTTTTTGCCAATTTTTTTGCGCACCGCCGCATTCAGTGGCAAAAACATCCGCTGATCCTTCATGGGCAATAGGTTGTACTGCTTGAGCTCGTAGGAATCAATGAAGCCGCGCACCCGGATGGTGCCCCCACGGGCTTTGTACTCGGGCGGAATGCCTGGAATAATCACATAAGTCCAATTGCTCATGTCAAAACCACTTTGCGCTGCCCTTTTTTCGATTAAAAATTGTTTGTCGACGAGAGGTACTTGGGACATAGTGTTTGATTTAGCGCAAAGATAAGTTGTTGAAGTATAATTTTAACAAATAGGAAAAATCACCGTGGCTTGGGCCTTTTATCAAGTTTTATGTCATTTATTTGCTTAATTTTGAACCTGTTTTTGCTCATCGAGCTCAACTTTTCAGGTCAAAAAGTTAGGCGAAAAAACCAACACAATGACACTTTTACCCTACCTCGGTCTCCTTGTTGCCATTTTATTGTCCGGCCTACGCATTGCCCAGGAATACCAGCGAGCCATCGTGTTTCGGCTGGGGCGTTTCCAGTCCATCAAAGGCCCCGGCTTATATTGGCTCATTCCCTTCATTGAAAGGCAGCAAAAGGTGGACATCCGCACCAAAACGGTAGACCTGGAGCAACAAGAAACCATCACCAAAGACAGCGTGACCATCAAAGTGAATGCGGTACTTTGGTTCAAAATCACCAACCCTGAAGACGCCATCATCCGAGTGGCCAATTACAACATGGCGGTATATCAATTTTCGGTTACTGCCCTGCGCAACATCATTGGTCAACACACCCTTGATGAGGTGCTGCGGGAAAGGGAGCAAATCAACGGGACCTTACAAAAAATTGTCGATGCTGCCACCCAACCCTGGGGCATCAAAATTGAAATGGTAGAGATGAAGGATGTAGAAATTCCAGAAGGGATGCAAAGGGCCATGGCGCGCGAAGCTGAAGCCATCCGCGAAAAAAGGGCCCGTATTGTCAAAGCAGAAGCAGAATTGGAAGCATCCATCAAATTGACCCAAGGTGCCAAAGAAATGGAAGGCAGTACGATAGCCCTTGAACTGCGACGCATGCAAATGCTTGCTGAAATTGGCATCGACAACAACACGACCACCATTGTAATGATTCCTTCAGAATTCATGAACGCAGCCAGGAGTGTAACTGAGCTGCTGGCGAAAAAATAAATCAAACCGAATGAAAATCTTTACGTTAGTGTTAACCATTCTATTGGGGCTACTCATGGTTTTGGGAGGTGTTTCGCACTTTATGAATCCGTTGATGTATGCCGGGTTTTTTCCTGAATTTCTACTGAATGACGCCCTCAATATTGTCGCAGGAGTGGTAGAAATTGGCCTTGGCCTTGGTGCAATGATTCCCCGTTTCCGGCATTATGCTACACTTGGTATCCTTGTGTTGATGGTGCTGTTTTTACCCTTACACGTGATTGATGTGTTTAGGGGCGACCCAGCAGTAGGAAGCCACCAAGCGGCCTTGATCAGGTTGCCAGTGCAGTTTGTATTCATTTTTTGGGCCTGGTTTTGTTACAGGAACAGCGGCAAAAAAGCCTAAGTAGTGGAGCAAAAAAAAACATGAGTCATACCGAATTTTTGAAAAGTCAAAATCGGGCATAAACCTAATCGCGGAGCGATTGAATTTATCATAGCCCCGGTCGTCCGGGGTAAATAGTTGGGTCAAATTGGCGGCAACCACGGCAGTGGTTGAACTCAATTGAGCTAAAAGTTCAACCGCATCCGCGGTTGCGAAACCTTTTGCTACCAAAATAACCCCGGACGACCGGGGCTATGATAAATTCAACCGCATCCGCGGTTTGTCATCCCAAAAATTCGGGATGACTCATGTTTTTTTTGCCACTAAACCTTACTTCAGGCCTCAATTTGTTCCACGCCCACAAACATACTATCCAATTGCAGGTCGCCAAAATAAGTCGTGGTGGCTACGTCAGCCGCATCCCTGCCGTACGCCAAAACGGCCCTTCCGCCAGTCGTAAGCTCCTGAGTAGCATCAAAAGTATACCATTTGCCGCCTAGATAGGCCTCAAACCAGGCATGTAAATCCATGGGTTCTAAATTATGCAAATACCCCACTGTAAAACGTGCAGGGATATTGATGCTGCGGCAAAGGGCGATGGCCAAATGGGATAAATCTCTACAAACCCCAATTTGACTATCCAGTGTGTCCATTGCTGAAGTCGACGGTGTACTGTGATTGTATGCGTATTGAATGTTGAGTCTAACCCATTGCCGTATGGCCTCCACCATTTCGTAACCCGTGGATAAATAATAAATGATTTCAGAAGCTTTTGCCAGCAATTTGTCTGACTCACAGTATCGGCTTGGCAATAAATAGAGCAAGACATCGTCGGGCACATCCTGGATCAGTACAAAATTTGCACCAAAATCCACTTCAATACTTGGTGCCGTCTCTACCAATGCATTGGTTTTGATCGAAAATTGGCCCATCGGGGATACCAGACGTTGGCAGTAATTTCCATACAGATCTAGGTACTCTTTCACGGGTACGGCTGGGTCTACGATAAATTCCTCTGAAATAACCGTTTGATTCAATCCTGTTCGCAGTCTCAATAAAAAAATTAAGGGGACGTTCTGGAATGTTTGATAATCCAGTTGGCAAGTAACTTTCAATTTCATGCAGTAGTTTTTGCTGTGTTTGTTTGCGCTTAGCTGAAGTAGAGACTGATGCAGTTAGGGGTAAATGTAAACAATTCTGGGCTATCCGCAGCTTAAATTACCTTGACCTGCAGCAGAGGATAAATTGCAAAAAAGGCTTTATCTTTGGTTTAGCCTTTAGCTCCTGTATTTTAAAACACCCAAAATACAACCCATGGAAATTGTACTGACCAATGCCGAAGAGGCAGGAATGCCCGAACCCATGATCGGCCATTGTATTCAATTGCTGACCTGGCGTATTGAAAAATTGTATCCCAGCCTACCCAATGCTGGCGATAACCTCGAAGTCCTTTATTCCGAAAAAGATCCTTTGATGGAAAGTGGCGAAGTGGATGATGAGGCTTATCTCATCTACTTTACGGTCGCTGAGGTAGAAGGAGAAGGTCGGGATAATGGTGTAGTGATGGTAGATTTGGTGTTTTAAGCTCAAATCTCAATTCAACTGGTGATGTTTTACACTCGTTCACAAGCCCCCATGGTGTTCAAATACCCGTAATTTGTTTTTCGTCGCGATGAGTTCTTGTTCGAGGGCGTCGATTTGTTTCAGTAAGCTAGCAATGGCATCAATACCCTCTAAATTGATGTCGAGTTCGTAATGCAAACGCACCATTTTTTCTACCGTCGGCAATTGTGTAAGGGGTAAATAATGGATTTCTTCCACAACTACCAGTTCTACCAACTCATATTCCTGCAAGGCCAGGATGAAGGACGCATCTACATTTTGGATGCTGCAGAATTGTGCAAGCTGGATCAAATTGTTAGTTTCCATTGCTTCTCATTTTGGCCAATTCACTAAACAATGCTTTTTCAGATTCGCTAAGTTTGGTAGGCAGTTTGACTTGATAGGTTAGGTACAAATCGCCGAAAGTATTGGCCTGTTTGTAGACAGGGAAGCCCTTGCCTTTTAATTTGACCTTGGTGCCACTTTGGGTTTCGGGTGCTACCTTTAATTTTACTTTGCCGTCCAGGGTATCGATGGTTGTTTCCCCTCCCAACAACGCGGTGTACAAATCCAGCTCTACCGTGGCGTACAAATTGCTACCCTCTCTTTTGAATTTTGGATGATCTGCAATCGAAAAAGTGAGGTACAAATCCCCGTTGGGCCCACCATTCGCGCCAGGAGTTCCGTGCCCGGCTATTTTTATAGTTTGTTCATTTTCAACCCCAGCTGGGATGGTCAGACGAATGTTTTTGCCATTGATTGTTAATGTTTTTTGTTGGCTGTGGTAAACATCGATTAAATCGAGCTGCAACTCAGCGTGCAGATCCTGCCCTCTAAATTTGGTTTGCCGATTGCTGCCTCTACCTCTGGCCTCGCCTCCAAACATCGATTCAAAAAAGTCGGAAAAATCGCCGCCTGCGAAATCTTCCTCGTTGAATTGCCTTCCGGATTGCCGCCGGGATTGTTGACCTTGTTGTTGTCTGGCCTTTTCTATCTCGTCGGCATGTTCCCAGTCTTTCCCGTAGGTGTCGTATTTTTTCCTTTTATCAGGGTCGCTCAATACTTCATTGGCTTCGTTGGCTTCTTTGAATTTTCTTTCAGATTCTTTGTTGTTGGGATTTAAGTCTGGATGGTATTTTCTGGCCATTTTGCGGTAAGCACTTTTGATCTCCGCATCTTTAGCGGTTTTGGGGACACCTAGTATTTGGTAATAATCAATGAATTCCATCGGGTTCGTTTGAGTTTTGCTTGCTTAAGGTAGGTGTTTTGGAGGGGAAATGCAAATAATTTGGGGGGCGAGGGAATGATAATTGTCAGTGGGTGGGTGCTTTTGGTTAAGATGGATTAGCCCGTTTTCTCGAAAAGAAAAACCGAACCCCAAAAATCACGACCCCTAGCACCACCAACCCAAGCACTACTAAACCCACAACATTAAATAATCCCAGCTTTTGTTCAGGAGCCACCGACTCCCACACCACCTTTTCAAACAACCCCGGCTCTTTAAACAACCTAAAAAACGCCTCATCATCCGCACTACACAAGTACTGACTAGACCCAAGCTTTTCAATCCTGGCAATTTTATTGTAATAATCCAGCCGCTTGGCAAAAGTGGAATCATTTATGGAAGTATTGGTAATCGACATTTCAGACTGCTGAAAATCAAATCTGACCACAAACCAATAGTCCTTACCACTGTCTCCAACATTTTTTTCCAGCACATTCAAATAATAGGTCTCTCCCAATTTTTTCAGCTGCAGTTTTTTAGCTTCACCATCAGGGAAATCATCCCAAAACTTTGCTGATGCCAAGTCAATTTCACAAAGGGTATCCTTAGGTGTATAAAAAAAGTCTCCATCTCTTTCAAGCACCGTTTTTTCAACCGTATCCCTCATTATGTAGATCAAGGTATTGCCTTTCAATACAGCCGAGGAGGAGTCGGTATTCAACCCTTTTATCATTTGGTCGAGGGAATCTTTGCTGAAAGCGTAGGAGGTGTAGATTCTACAATGTTGGTCGTTGAAACGTTTGATTTCCAAATATTCCATTCCTCCGCTCTCCGTTTTTTCCTGCTTTTTGAGAAACCTTCCCATTAAAAAGTGAGGCAACTCCGTGACTGCTTCTCCCTGGTTGGGTAAAGGTTTAGGGAAATACATTTTTGTGCAGGCACCAAGTGCAAGGAGGCAGCCAAAGATCAAATACAAGTTTCTCCAATTCATGATGCAATAATTTTTTTGGGGTATTTGGAAACGACAAGGGCCTTTTGCTAATCGCATCCCTACTTCAAACTCTGGTACACCGCTACTTTAAACTTTCCTTGCAATTCACTTATAGCTGGAGTGCCAGGAAACTGCTGGGTCATGAATAAACCAATCAGCTGCGCTTTTGGGTCCACCCAATAAGTGGTTGAAAACGCACCACCCCAGGAAAAACTACCGACGTTGCTCAGTTCGTCCGACATGGCTGGCGTAACAATCCTGAAACCCAAACCAAAGGCACCACTGCCAAAAAGTGGACCCACCTGATTGCTGGTCATCAGTTCAATTGAACGTGGCGATAGCAGGCTTACCCCATTGTAAGTGCCTTTATTGAGCAACATTTGCAGGAAAATGGCATAGTCATAAGCGGTACTGACCAGGCCGCCGCCGCCAGAAAAATAGGACTTTTTGATATTGGGGAAATCTGCGGGGATGCCCAGTCCGTTGCCCCATTTTTTGAGCTGCCCAGTGCTGTCGGGGGTGTAAATTGCGGTCAGACGGGCGTGTTTATCGGCAGGAAGATTGAAGTAGGTGTCTTTCATCCCGAGTGGAATACAAATGCGTTTTTGGAAAAAAGTCTCCAAATCCATGCCACTGATGATTTCAATGACATGCCCCAATACATCGGTGCTGAGGCTGTAATTCCATTTTTCGCCGGGCTGCACCTCCAATGGCAGTTTTGCCAAACGTTTCATGGTGGCATCAATTTCATTGGTCATCTCACCGACACCACCTGTGATGCGGTTTTTGGCGTAAATGGCCTGCATGGTTGGTGATCCGATGCCCGCATAACCCAAACCCGATGTGTGGGTCAACAAATCCTTAATCGTGATTTCTCGCTTGGCCGGAACCGTAGTATAAGAGCTGTCTTTTTCATTAAAAGTAGCCAGCACAACTGGCTTGGCAAACTCGGGGATGTATTTGGAAACCGGATCACTGAGCAAGATTTTACCCTCTTCCATCAACAGCATGACACCCACCGTGGTGATGGCCTTGGTTTGTGAAGCGATGCGGAAAATGGCATCTTTGGCCATCGGTTTTTTGCTTTCAATGTCATCGATGCCGTAGCCGCGGTGCTGCACGACCTGACCATCCTTGACCAACAACGTAACTGCTCCAATGATTTTATTCTGCTGTACGTATTCCTCGATCACTGCGTCAATGCGTTTGAGGCGTTCGTAATTGACCTTGGGGTTGGGCTTGGTATTGGGCTGTAAAACCTGGGCGCCAAGGCTGAAGGTCAAAGTGCTGAGCAAAACCAGCAGGAAGCAGTTTTTGAAGGACGACATAGCTCTGAGTTTGAGGTGTAATGTATTGAAAAATCACGAATTCTTCACCCGCTGCTGTTCACTTTCTGAGCCCGAACCCGAGTGTTTAGGCCTGTTGTTGGTGGCCTTGCCAAAACGGTACGAAAAGGACAGGGTTACGGAACGCGTATCGAGGGTGCTGTTCCAATCTGCGTCGGTGAGCCGCAGGTTGTTGATGATGCCACTCGCGCGGCGGGTGTACAGGATGTCGCTGATGCTCAGTTTGAGGCTTGCTGCGTCTTTGAACAGTTTTTTCTGGAAAGCACAATTCAGGGTTCCCCAGCTCTTGATCAGCAACTGCGCATACACAATGTCGCTCATGTATTCCCCGCGCAGATCGGCGCTCCAGCCTTTGCCCAATTGAAAACTGTTGTTGGCCACAAAGTGAAAATAGGTTCCACTCGAGTTGAGCTGCTCGGTATACAATTTACTCTCAAAAATCAGGTGCCCCAACTCGGCATTGCTGTTGATGTTGTACCAGGAAGTGACGGGAATGGCCGCATCCATGGCGAGGTTGAAGCTTTGGTTGGTGGCAATGTTGCCCGGCCGACTGTAATAAATGCCGTCCACAATTTCCAGGGTTTCGTTGATGCCATCGATGGTTTTGGCGTAGCTCAGGGTGGTGTTGAGGACTCCTTTATACGAATGGGAGATGGAGTAATTATTGGCGTAGGTGGGCAGCAAATTCGGGTTTCCAGCATAAAAAGTGAACTTATCCAAGGGGCTCACAAAAGGATTTAGGTCCTGAAAATAAGGCCGGTCAATGCGTCGCCCAAAGGAGAAAGCAAATACATGGTGCCCCAGGGAATCGGCGTTCCAGGTCGCGTAAAAGGTGGGGAAAAGATTGGTATAGCTGCGCTTGAAACTGCTGGCGGGCCGCTCCGGGTTGCCCAATTGGT
>JAAFHQ010000959.1 GCA_013298445.1 Chitinophagales bacterium
CACTTTCAAAGGCGACTGTTGTTTTCTTTTCTGATTTTTTTACAATCACGCCATTACTTCCTTCTACCCATCCTACAAGCGATTCTGGTAGCTTAACTTCATCAAACAATGAAGATGTATTTTTCCGGATAAGCTCGAAAGCCTGTATCCTTTGTTCAGAATCTTCAAATTTTTCGAGTACCTCCAATTCCTTTTTAAAGGTTATTATTGGAATAGTAGTTGAACGATCAATTTTAACCCATTTGGCCAATTCGATAGGGGTTTTTGGTTCCGGGTTTATGGATATCCGCTTTATTTTTAATAAATAATCTAAGGAATGATCAAAGTTCAAGCTGAATTCTTCCAATTGTTTTTGTTCGCTTTGTTTTGCAAGACTTAAAAGAGCACCAATTTCCCAATAATTAACCTCCAAGCTTTTTGGGTTACCAGCTTCTTTATCAAATTCAAAGCATGAATCTGTTATATTGTACATATCTCTTATGTAAAGAAAGAGATTTTGTAAGGGAGTTGTAGTTGTATTTTGAGTGTACATATCCATGGGATTTTTTGTAAAATGGATCAGAAATTTCGATTAAACAAATTTATCAATTACACACTAGACTCTTAAAGAGGTAGGTATAACAAGAAACAGAAACAGAATAAGTGAAAGTTGGTGTGGTATGGTTGAAGCCTACTTTATATAATTTGCGTAGTCGTTGATGGCTAAATCAAAGTCACTTTAAATGCTCAATCGTAAACTTAACAATTAACTCAAAACTCTCCAAACCTTACTTGTTATTTTTTTAACCATAAACTTCCGGCCTCTCATCACAATAACCCAAGATTCTTTTGTTGCTAAAGTTAATTGTTCGATATTACTAACAGCCCTCATGTATTTATTTCTGATCAACCCATTGTCTTAGTCTGAGTTGTAACTTTGACCTTAGAAGAATTAATTCCACTTTATCCCCCCTTTCCACTTTTATATCGCCTTCAAACAATAAGCATCCAGATAACTAATGATCGACCTAGTACCCGCGTTATTTACCCACGCATTTTCTTCATGGCTAAGCTGAATAATATCCTGACTTTTTACATTCCTGAAGCGCTCCAAAACCTCTTTCAAACTTCCCAATTCCAGTTCCGTTAAATAATCCTCAATTTTGGCAGCCGGATTTGGAAAAAACTTGGTGCCAATGGCACCGTTGGGGAATTCATGGTGATCCAGGATTACAAAGTTTTCATTTTCGGCAAATTGAAAGATGGCATCAAAGTTATTGGGGACGGGACCCATTTCAATTGCCCGATATTTTGCACCACTGATTGAGCGACCATGTTTGCGGAAATGGTGAAAATCGGCGTAAAAAAGAAGTTTATTCATTTGAGTCTTAAACGGACTTAAGTGCAGTGCAAAAAAGGAAATCATTGCAGCAAAATGAAGGAGACTGGGCCTTCTAAACCCTCGCTCCACATCTGGCCGATTTGACCCCATGAACAACTGAGTGGTCCATTCATGCTCCTGTTGATTTGGATTTTGCTCGTTTAAAGCTTCTATCTTTTTTTGCAATTTGTCTTTTTCTTCCCGACTCAAACTGCTTAGTTCAACCAATTGGCTAAAACTTTTGGGGTGTGCTGCCATAAAAATCAGGCTTGCGTTCGATTCACTGGGCAATTCCCCGTTTTCATACTGCTTGTACTGGTTGATTCCAAATCGCAGCACCTCGGACATTTTTGCAGCCGAAATCCCATATTGCTCTCTGATGCTCCGAATTTCCTCCGGGAACGGTAGGTTGTACTTGCTGCGATACTGATCCATCGCTTGCTGCAAATTGATTTCTACCAATGCCGGGGTTTCAAATTCTTCTCCGGTATCCTCACATTTGTACACATGGTATTTTACATCAAACGCTTCTTTACGAACCTTTAACTGGCTATCGTAAATGTGAAGCTTCATTTCTTTTCCAGTGATTGGGCTTTGCATGTTGATTGGCTTAGGATTTGAGCGGATAATTCATGGGATACTCCGCAAAATGGAATGAAATACAAATTACAGGATTGCTTACCCGTCCAAGTGTCACTTTGATGTATATCTCATGGCCTTTTACCTCTTTGCCAAATACCCACATGTCTGCACCATTCAACATTTGATCGAGTAGAGGACCCTGAGAATAATCTTCTAAAGATAAATCCTCTAACACTGCAATGGCATCATTTACACTGATTTCAAGTTCAGCCATGGTCTGAGTATTTTTCTGCCGATCACTCCAGAATATTACATTCCAGATTTTCAGCTTCACTTTAAACTCAGTTAAAAAATGATCAACTGCAGTTGTTTCACCGTGTTCCATGAGGATTTTAGCGTGTTTTCATTCAACTGATGATTTACTGTACAAAGATAGGTTTTTTAAACTAAAAATCAACGAAAAAGTGAAAATTAGAATGGTTTCTCTGTTTTTCACGTTACAAGTGAGATTGCTAATTATTTCCTCTCTTCATTTCCTAACTAAGCCAAAACAAAAAATGCCATCTCCCAACTAAGAGAGACGGCATTTTTTTTATTTACAGCACCACCAGGGCACCGATAACCTTATTCAGCTACCACTTCGAAAGTAACTGTTCCCGCTACTTCGCGAGACAGTTGAACCTGAGCAGTATAGGTGCCCAGTTCTTTAATTTCTTCAGCGATAGATACCTTGCGGCGCTCAATTTCCATACCCAGCTGCTCTTTGATTGCAGCAATGATTTGTACGTTGGTAACGCTACCGAAGATTTTGCCACTTTGGC
>JAAFHQ010000960.1 GCA_013298445.1 Chitinophagales bacterium
TGCTCAGCAGGGTGGCCGCGTCGCTTTCGGCGGTCCAGCCGCCCATTTCTCCATAAAGGTTTTCCAAATCCGCCGCCCGCAATCCTTCTGCTTCGGTGGCATCGGGATTCATGTAGATGGCGTTTTTCTCCACCATGATGGCGTACATCTCCTTGTGCCCCATCAAAACGGTGTCCAACACGGTGAATTCCTCAAATTCAAAGTGGTTCTGCTTGAGCACCGCCATGCGGCAGTTGGGCTCCAAAGAGACCGAGCCGCGGTTGGGGTTGATTTCGCCCGACAAAATTTTCAAAAATGTGGACTTGCCCGCACCATTGGCACCAATCACGCCATAGCAATTGCCACGGGTAAACTTGATGTTGACTTCATTGAACAAAACCCGCTTGCCGTACTGCAAGGACACATCGCTGACTGTGAGCATTTGAGGAGGTATTTTTTTGCGGGGGCGAAGGTAAGAAAAAATGTTGGGGGTAGATAAACCAAAGTTTTAATTAAAAAACTTTTCTCACAAAATTAGTGGAACCTACACACCGTTAAATAATTGAAACCGAATCCATTCCTCTATTGACTCACACCCGCAAACCCCCTACATTTGCAATCTATCCAAATCACTTTTTAAACCCAGGTGAACCACGTTTCACCACAGTTAAAACTCTTTTTTATCATGGCAAAAAAAACATCAAAACCCACACCCTCCAATGAAGGAGGCTCCCATCCCCACTATTGTTCCATGATCCATCTCCCGGAGCGTAATTTTGACTCAGACGTAAGCCCTAACCGGCAGCGGATGATTCTGGTTACGGACCGAAAATGGGTCAATGGCACCAAATTAAAGTACTACTTTTTCAATGGGCCGAGTGATGGCTCTCCAAGTTCCTGGAAAGGCTCAACAGCGCAGAAAAACACCGTAATTCAGGCCTTCAAAATCTGGAAAGATTTAGGCATTGGTCTGGAATTTGAAGAAACCAACGACAAAAACCAGGCCCAGGTCAGGATTGGTTTCAAAAGAGGAGATGGTGCCTGGTCCTACGTGGGCAGAGACGTAATCGACATTGCCAGTTCGCCCAATGAACGAACCATGAATTTTGGTTGGGACATCAGCAATGACATCGATACGGCCTTACACGAGATTGGGCATACCCTGGGTGCGCCTCACGAACACCAAAACCCCAATGCGGGCATTGTGTGGGATGAAGAGGCGGTGTATACTGCCCTCGCTGCACCACCCAACCGCTGGGATCGACAGACGACCTTTTTCAACATCATCCGGAAAATTCCGGCTGATGAAGTACAAGGCTCTACCCACGATCCAAACTCCATCATGCATTATCCCTTTGAGGCGGGCCTGATTCTGGAGCCAGTAGCCTACCGCAAAGGTATCAATCCAGCTGGCGGGCTCTCTGCTAAGGACAAGGAGTTCATGAAAAAATTCTATCCTCCCCTTACGACCAGCGATTACACTGAGCTCAAAGTTTCAGCCTCACAGCCGTTCAACATCAGCGCAGGTGAGCAAAAAAATTTCCGCTTCAAACCCACTGTTTCCCGCAAATACACCATTGAAACCTTTGGAAGAATGGACACTTTGATGGTGCTTTTTGAAAAAACTGCCACAGAAGAAGTTTTCCTCGCTGGAGACGATGACAGTGGCACGGGTTTAAATTCCAAAATTCAACTGCGGCTCATTCAGGGCCGGGAATACATCATTCGGGTGCGCCTGTACTATGCTGAAGTGGCAGGGTCGGGATCGCTAATGGTTTATTGATTTTACTGACTAAGGTGAGTCTATGGTTTCTGAGGTTTCTTAGGTGGTTAAGAAGAAAAAAACTGTTCAGCAGGGTATTTTTTCACCACCGAAGAAACCTCAGGCACTTAAGGAATCACCTAAGTAAGGACAAAACTTTACATTTATAAAGCCATATCCCCTCAATTTCGCCCCATATTCTGCAACAAATACCCCTTCATGACTCGGCTAATAAACTCATTCGTATTGATGTAAACTCCCACCTCGGCATTCGGCGTTTTGCTTTCGTCCACCTTCGTGAATCCCTTGTCGTCCACACTCACATTGACCATTTTGGTTTTGAACAAATCAGGATACAACAACATCCCAATGGCTACCGGATCAAACAAGGTAGGTGTTTCGTGGCCCCACAGGACGTATAAGCCGGATAAAGCATTGGTCAGCGGGGATTGGCGCATCAGGAGCATGTCGCGTTTGGCTTTATCCAATTTTACAAAGGCGGTGATGTCCAGCCCGGCATAGGCGATATTCGCCCCGGAGTTGACAAATTTTTTAGCCGCTTCAATGTCGCATTTGACATTCCATTCGGCCTCCGGAGTGGGATACCCACTGTAACTCACGTAAAAGGAACCGAACATCGCGTAAATCTTTTTGGCCATTTTCAGGGCATTGGGATCTTTTTGCAGCACATCGCCCAGGTTGGTAACTGGGCCCACCGAAATGATCACCACTTCGTTGGGGTACTTTTTGAGGCTTTCCAGGATAAAATCCGCTGCCCCTTGTTTGTTGGGTTGGAGTTTGGAAAAACCTTGCGCCCAATAAAATTGCTCGGCGTACCAATTGGCGCGTTCGCTGGAGGCGGAGGTATTACGGCCCATGTACACGGGGATTTTCTCCTGGCCCATTTCATACAAAAACTTGAGGGCCAGGGTGGCTCGGTCATTGGTGCGGCCGTAACAGGTGGTGATGCCCAGGATGTCCACTTTATCTTGGTTAGTCAGGAGCATGGCCAGGGCAAAG
>JAAFHQ010000961.1 GCA_013298445.1 Chitinophagales bacterium
TTGTGTTTATTGACATCATTGATGAAAACGATGCTGTAGGCTATGGTTAGAACAGCGAGGGAAATCCAGATAAGTGTAATCATTTTTTGTTAGTGTTTAAAGGTGTAATTGCTTCAAATTCCCAATTGGCCAGCAATACGGTTTGAGGATCAAGCAACACTTTTTCCGGTTTTGTATCGGCAGGAATGCTGATTTCGATATTGCGGGATGAAATAGGATGAGTCGAAAGGCTGGGCAACAATTCCCCCGTTTTGTAGATGCCCACTTCGATGGAACAATCGAAATGATATACTTCCGGTTGGGTTTGTTGCAAAGAAATTTTGACCAGTTTGTTGGCCGCGTCGTATTTCCAGCTGCCTTTCAGCGCAATGTACCCGCCCTGGTACAGCCATTGCTGGAAGAAGCCTTGCAGGTTTTGGCCCGAAGCCCTTTCCATGGCCAGCCGGAAATCCGTTGTAGTGGCGTTGGCATTCACAAACCGCTGGTAATAATCACGAATGCCTGCATTGAAAGCTTGATCGCCGATTTTTTTGCGCAGCATGTGCAAAATCCAGGCGCCTTTTTGGTAGGTCAGCCCACTGGTCACCGGGCCTTTTTCCGCTGATCGATCGTCCACAATTTTATAGCCCGGGTCTTTGGCCAGGGCAGCATAAGTGGTCTTTCTTGCGCCCAGCAACTGTTGCACAAACTCCTCTCTACCATAGGCATGTTCAATGAACAACATGGTGAAATAAGTGGCAAAACCCTCACTGAGCCAGGCGTCATCCCAGGTCGATTCCGTAACCGCATTGCCAAACCATTGGTGCGCCAATTCGTGAATGACCACATTGCGCAGTCGGGTGCTTCGTTTGCCATCTACCAACTCTTCACCGTAAAAAATGGCAGAAGAGGTTTCCATGCCACCTTTCACACTAGGGGTTTCGATATTGGCAATTTTCTCATAAACGTAAGGGCCAATGTAATTGCTGAAGAAGCCCAGAACCTGTTTGGTAGGCTCGGCGAAGTCGTAAAAACCAGCCTCGCGATCCTGGGCGTAGACCCAAGTCTGGATGGATTTCCCTTCAAACCAGCCAACGTATTGTACCGCAAATTTTGCCACGCCCAATACATACAACCAGGAGGATACGGGCACATTTTGCCGCCAATGGGTCAATTTGGTTCGGGAATCGAGGGTTGTTTCTTCCATCAACAAACCATTCGAAACCACTTGATAATGGATGGGCGCTTTTACCACAAATTCGCTGCTGGCTTTTTCGTAAGGGTGATCAATGCAGGGCAACCAATGTCGGGCGCGGTTCGGCCAGTTTTCGTTGAAGAAACTGCGGTCGCCGTATTTGGTAGGGCCAATGCGCAGGCCGTCGGCGGGAATGCCGTGGTAGGCAATGATGAGTTGGGTTTCGGTATTCGCCGTTGAAGGTTTTGACAGGCTGATCCACAATTCATTGTTGGTATGGGTGTAGGTCACTTTTTGACCCAACTGGTACACCGAATCGATGATCATACCTTTGTTTTGTAGTGCTTCGGCTTGATTGACAAAGTCGAGGCGGATTTTGTCCAGGCCGTCTTTTTTGAAAAAAATGCGGATGCTGGTTTTGCCGCTAATCTGGTCGCTATCATCTGAAAGGACGAGCTCAAATTTGTAATGGAGCACATCGATGTTGAGGTTCTTGGGGTAGTTGTCGGCGTAGGTGGGGAGTGTTTTGAGGAGGAGGAGAAAGAGGAGGGTGAATAAGGTGTTGGTTTTCATGGTTTTTAGGTTGGCGGCTAGGTTTTCAGGTTTGTTGATTGTACTAAAATTAACAAAAAAATCGGGGGTGCTAAGGATTTTTTCGCAGCTCATGCTTAATGTTAACACACCGAACACACGCTCCGGGCTTCAGCACCTTCAACCTAGAGCGGCAGGATTGAAAAACGGATTAAACGGATGGAACGGATTAAAACGGATTTTTCCGCCTTCGGCGGGTAAGGACGAGCCGAAGGCGAGTCAAGGTCCGTTCCTATCCGTTCCGTCCGTTTAATCCGTTTTTCAATCCTGTCGCTTTTAGCAAAAAGAGGCGAAGCCTCAAAAAGCGCAAAGCGCATAATCGTCGTGTTGTTGTGTACGTCGGTTCATTTGGGCAATAACAGCTATACTATTTATGCGGCTTCGACTGAACAAGGCCTTTTAACTCTTTGATTTCTGATCTCAGTTCGGCCAATTCGGTCTGAATGGCTTCTAATTGGGTCATGATTTTATCTCCTCGTTCTGTTTCTCCGAAGATCAGCTGGGGATCAATGCCATGCTCTTGCACGAGGAGATCGGTAATTCTTCTGAACGTTTTTTCATTACCTCCGTTGAGTGCCAGGCTGACTACACCTTGGGCCAAACCAAAGCGTTTTGACAGGTCTTTTTGGTTGATGGCTAAAGTTTTGAGTATACCTTTTACTCTTAGGTACATCATTTGCTCGCTGTCAGAATTTAAAGCCATTTTTAGTTTTTTTTCTAAAAAACAGATTTTTAATTTATAAAAATCTATCTTTACACCAGCATAGGAACTGATCGACAAATTAAGCACTTTATTAAGGGATTTCTACATCCGGAACCTGGTAAATGGAAATAGATGAATACTGTTTCAAAAAAACATCAGTTCAAACTTGAACCAAAACAGCCACCGCAACCTCCCTACAAAAGCATCTTGCTTTTCATTGCACTCTGTTGTATCTTGGGACTCGTTGCTCAATGGAAAGGGGTTGATTTTTTGGAAATGGATGATAATGGTCA
>JAAFHQ010000962.1 GCA_013298445.1 Chitinophagales bacterium
TCACCTATCCTTCGCTGGGAGACAAAAGTGACATGAAAGGAGAACTGCTCGACCCTCTCAATAGTAAGATTGTACACCAGGTCAGCAAAGGTGAACAAGCTTGGTCGGGCACCTTGTCAATCCCCTGGACCTTGATTTCCACTGAAAAATCGACTCAATACCGCATCAATTTTTACCGCATTGTGGCCAAAAAAATGCCGAGCGAGCAAAACTGGAAATGCAATGTAGACAATTGTGCATTCCTCTGCTGGAGCCCCACAATGAGTGGGAAAAATCCAGCATTTCACCGCCCAAAGCGTTTTGGATTGCTTAATATTCTTCCGCGTTAATCATCCTTCTACTATAACTATTTTGCACCTCGCCTTCGGCGAATCAAAGCAAAATTTTTCAGCCACAAATGAAACAAATTTTCAAAAATTAAGGCCCAAAAGTTTGAGGCCCAATTTTTCCAACATGGCGATCCGCTCTTCCGGGCCACGCTTCAGTTTGTCGAAAGGGACGATGCACCAGGCGGTGAGGTTGTTTTGGTTAAAAATATCCTGCGCTAAAGCAGGTATACTGTTTAGTAAAAAGAGCAGGATGAGCAATGGTATAATTTTCATGATGCAGCGGTTTGGGTGGCTAATTTAAACAATCCACCCCAATCCAGCTCCCGCAATAATTGCCTATTTTTGCCCCATGAAAAATGTATTGATCTTAGGTGCTGGTTTGACTGGCCTCACCTTGGCTTATCAGCTCAAAAAAGCAGGCATCGTCGCCACCCTCATCGAGGCGCGGAACCGCCCCGGTGGGCGCATTCACACCCTCTACCCTACTGGTGAAGCACCCGTAGAAATGGGCGCAACCTGGCTGGGCGAAAAACACGAAACTTTAGTTGGCTTGTTGAATGAATTGGAGCTGCCCGTTTTTGAGCAATTTTTGCAAGGTTACACTTTTTACGAACCCATTTCCACCTCGCCGCCTCAGGTTTTTTTGCTACCCGAACAGGCACCCAACCTGCGCATTGCGGGGGGCAGCAGCGTTTTGATCAACAAACTACTGAGTCACTTAGCCCCCGATCGACTCCAGCTGGGGCAACGCGTCCAAAAAATAGCCTACCAGGATGGCGTTTTTAGCGTAGAAAGTTCTGATCAAGGCTTCACCGCGGATGTATTGGTGTCCACCATCCCGCCGAAGTTGCTGGTTGAAAAACTTACCTTCCAGCCAGCCCTGCCAACAACCCTAGTGCGAAAAGCCCAACAAACCCATACCTGGATGGGCGAATCCATCAAAGTAGCCATCACTTATCCCCGGGCTTTTTGGCGGGAGAAAAAATACTCGGGTTCGGTATTCAGCAATGTAGGGCCCATCAGCGAATTGTATGACCATTCCAATGTGGATACATCCCATTTTGCCCTCAAAGGCTTCATGAGTGGTTCCTTGCACGGGGCAACGCAGGAACAAAGAAAAGCGTTGGTGTTCCAGCAATTGCAGAAGTATTTCGGCGATGATGCGCTACAATACAGTTCCTACTACGATTGTATTTGGCAACACGAGCAGGATACTTTTACGCACTATTTCGGCTACATTTTGCCCCATCAAAACAATGGAGATCCAGTTTTCAGGGAAGCCTATTTTGATGGTCGCTTTATCATTGCAGGTACGGAAACCGCTACTGCCTTTCCTGGCTATATGGATGGAGCGGTGGTAAGTGGTATGGAGGCTGCCGAGCGGGTATTGAAGCTGCTTTAACCTGAGTCAGGAGATTTTTCTCCAAACCACCTCTTGCCACCACTAACGTGGTTCAAAAACCGTATTAGGGCTTAATTGCTATAAACCTAGCCACCACAAACGCGGTTTTGAGCTTACGTAAAATCTAACCGCCTTGGCGGTGGACCGGTTTATAGCATAGCAAGTAACCCTTTTGTATCTAAAGCCGCGCTAGCGGCGACAAGATGTCCATATTGATTCCGCAATTCCATGAATGTATTTACCGAACTCCTGTCATTTCAAGTTTTTTTTGGTTGAGATACGTTGATCTTGTACTTTTAGTGAAAAGACCTAGTGTCCAAAATCAATCAGTCCATGAAAACTCATTTGCGCACCATTGTATACTTGCTGATGATCCTGCTTGCAGGAGTGAAGGGCCTCGCCCAAAACGGCCATTACCATGAGCCTCATCGCCCCCAATTCCATTTCTCCCCGCCCTACATGTGGATGAACGACCCCAACGGCATGGTCTACTACAAGGGGGAATACCACCTGTTTTATCAGCATTACCCAGAAGACAAAGTTTGGGGGCCGATGCACTGGGGTCATGCGGTGAGCAGGGATTTGGTGTATTGGCGCAATTTGCCCATCGCCTTGTACCCGGACTCCCTGGGCTACATTTTTTCGGGCAGCGCGGTGATCGATTGGAAAAACACCAGCGGTTTTGGCATCAATGGCCAGCCACCGATGGTCGCCATGTTCACCCATCACCTGATGGCCGGCGAAAAGGCTGGCCGGAGTGACTTTCAATACCAATCCCTCGCGTACAGCAACGACGCCGGCCGCACCTGGACCAAATACCAAGGCAACCCCGTGATCCCCAACCCCGGCATCCGCGATTTTCGCGATACCAAAGTGATCTGGCACGAACAGAGTAAACAATGGATCGTGGTACTCGCTGCGCAAAATCAGGTGCGGTTTTACGGTTCACCCGATTTAAAAAACTGGACCTTCCTCAGCAACTTCGGGGCCGATCACGGCAATCACGGCGGGGTGTGGGAATGCCCGGAT
>JAAFHQ010000963.1 GCA_013298445.1 Chitinophagales bacterium
GTGGGACGCTGCCCGCGAAGGCATGCAAGAAGAAGAATTCACAGAAGCCACCCTGTGGGTGCTCGTCCAAAACGAACGCGCCTTGGAGTTTTACGACAAAGCAGGCTTCAAACGCGAAATGACCACCCTGAAAACCGTGGAAGTAGGCGGCGCGAAGCTGGAAGAGATTCGCTTAAAACGTTCTTTAGCGTAGTTTGAGTTAAACTAAAATCATTATGAAATCAAAAGAGAAAAATTTACATCTAGCCATTGATTTATTCTGTGGATGTGGAGGTATATCTGTTGGCTTAGAGCGCGCCGGATTTAAAGTGGTCGCAGGAATAGATATCGAGAAAAAATATTTAGCTTCATACTCTCATAATTTTCCTGATGCAAAGGCCATTAATCAAGATATTACAAAAATATCAGCAGAAGATTTTTTTGACCAGTTTGGATTAAAACCGCGTGATTTAACACTCTTGGTGGGAGGCCCACCGTGTCAGGGATTTTCTAAAAATGTTCCTAGAAAAAATAGATTTTTAGAAGATCCTAAAAATTTGCTCGTTAAATCTTTTTTGAATTATTGTGAATATATTCAACCAGAAATGATTCTGATGGAAAACGTAGCCGAAATGAAAAATGGATTTGAGCAAATTTACTCGCTTGAGGTCATATCTCGTTTGGAGGAGGCTGGCTATACAGTTACTTCTGTTGTCTTAAATGCCGCTGACTTCGGTGTTCCACAGAGACGGCGTAGGGCTTTTTTTATGGCAAATCGATTCGGCGTCAGCTTTTCCTCACCGCATCCGACACATAAAGCACCAACAAAAGGTGAAAGATCAAACAATGACTTATTTGGAGTGCCAGAACATATATCAGTTTGGGATGCTATAGGTGATTTACCTGAATTAGAGCACGGCCAAGGCACTGAAAAAACGCCTTATAAACTGGAACCTCAAAATGAGTTTCAACAGTTAATGAGGGGTAAGCTTGCCGTGACATCTAATCATGTTGCAAGAAATATGCAACCAAAACAATATGAAAGAATGTCATCTTTATTGCCTGGTCAAGGCAATAAAGATTTACCTCCTCATCTAAAAACAAAAGGTGGATTTAGTGGTGCTTATGGACGCTTAACAAAAACAATGATTGCACCAACAATCACACGCTGGGTTTTTCACCCTGGTTCAGGCAGGTGGGGTCATCCAGTCGATATTCGAACAATATCAATACGAGAAATATCTCGGATTCAGAGTTTTCCTGATACGTTTGAATTCGTTGGTTCGTTTACCGATCAGGCGGGGCAACTAGGAAATGCGGTGCCACCATTGCTAGCGGAAACAATTGTTAAAAGTATGCTAAATCAACTGACAGTAGTAAGAAATGCGACTAATTTCACCCAGTCTACTTTTTCTGATGGAAGACTAAATGCAATGGCATGATTGTCCGCAGAAAATATACATTCCGTAGAATTTGAAGTGATTTCTTTGGGGAACTTTGGCCACCACTCTTTTTCCCCAGTGAAATGAAGCTGATTTTCACCTTTGCCGTGCCAAGCGAATTCTTTTTTATTGGTTTTTTTATTCGTTCCGTGCAGTGCCGTTAGTTGCTCTTTTCCTTTGGTGTTTTTTGCTTTTGACCATTTCCATGTGTAATCAATCGCATTGAATAAATTTGAATTTTTTGAATTACAAAGCTCTCGTTCAAAATATATTGCAGTATTATTTTTATACAATACTAAGCGAGAGTATCCTACACTATTCAAATTGTATTTATTCATACTTTCTGTAATATGATTATTGCAGAAAGAAATTATTAAATCCCCCAATTTTTGACAATGGACGGGATCATTTTCAGATTCTAATATCAGTGATGCGGAGTTTGGGATTTTGGCACGCTTCCACGTCAGGGGTGTATTTTCTTTGGTCGATTTTACACTCCAGCCAACATCGTTATGAATGCAAACATCTACATAATCATAAGTTACCAGTTGTTCCCCATTTCTAACAATGGAAATTATTTTTTCCATAATTTTTCCAGGAATTGAATCATCCTGAAAGAATGGAATTTTCATGTACGCCTTTAAATAATTCGCTATTCCTCGCAACTCTTCTTTTGTTGAATACGTGGAACTCATGGCTTCACCTCCGTCAATAAGAGAGAAGGTTCAATGTCGAGGGCGATTGCGATTCGATTTAGTATTAAAAGCGTAGGATTCCTACGTCCTCTTTCTATTCCGCTAATGTATGTGCGGTGAAGTCCAGATTCTTCAGCTAGATTCTCTTGAGACCAAGTTTTGAGTTCTCGAAAATGTTTTACCTGCTTGCCAAAATGTACTTGAATATTCATGCTGGCAATACTCACATCATGTTACTTATAGGTCTACAGCCAATGAGTAACAATCATTGCTGGAACGAAAAAAGCTGTTCCAAACCCTTCTTGTCAAAATGCGTAGTAAGCCAAAGTTAAACTATTTATGCTATAAATAAAATAGCATATTAGACAATAAATACGCCGGCTAGAGTAATATTTAAGCCTCTAATTTCATCACCAAGTCACTCAACGGCTGTGCACAGCAGGGGAGCATCAAACCGGCTTGTTTTTCCTCGGCACTCAGGCCCGGCCAGTCGGTGTTATAGCGGATGTCGCCGCTGATGAGGGTGCTGATGCAGGTGCGGCAGGTGCCGTTGCGGCAGGAGCTTAGGGGGTAGATTTGGGCTCTTTCCGCCGATTGCAGGATGGTTTTGTCTCTGTCTGCTTGAAATTGCAGGTTTT
>JAAFHQ010000965.1 GCA_013298445.1 Chitinophagales bacterium
GCCAGTTTTGTGGACGAGAATGGTCGGGCCAAACGCCCCGATTTTATCATCATTTTGCCGGAAAACAAACACCTCATCATCGATTCCAAGGTATCCCTTACGGCCTATGAGCGTTACTTTCAGGCCAATGATGACCTCGGGCGGCAAATCGCTGCCAAGGAGCACCTGGACAGCCTGCGTCGCCACATCCGCGATTTGAGTGAGAAGAACTACCAGCAGTTATACCAGATCAATACGCCGGATTACCTGATGTTGTTTGTGCCCATTGAACCGGCTTTTGCACTGGCTTTGCAGCAAGATCAAAAGTTGTTTACCGATGCCTTGGAACGCAACATCGTGCTGGTAACCACCTCAACCCTCCTGGCGACCATGCGCACGGTGTCTTTCATCTGGAAGCAGGAGCGCCAAAAAAACAACGTCCTAGAAATCGCCCGCCAAAGTGGTTTGTTGTACGATAAGTTTTGTGCTTTTGTGGAAGACTTGAAAACCATTGGCACCCGTTTGGATCAAACCCAATTGGCTTATAGGGATGCCATGAATAAACTGCTGGAATCGTCCAAATTTGGGGACACGTTGATTGGCCGTGCTGAACGCATTAAGGAATTGGGGGCTAAAACTTCCAAACAATTGCCCAAGGATTTATTGGATCAGGTGGAGGCGCTACCCTTGGATGATGGGCAGGAAAACTTCAATGCTGACGACCTCAGGTGATGCTTAGGTGCCTTAAGTTTCTTAGGTGGTAAAAGAGTGTTATAGCTGCTTTTTTTTCACCACCTTAGAAACCTAAGGCACCAAAGAGTCACCTTAGGGGGTATACGTTTAATTCAAGGATTTGACCAAACCACTTTTAGCGGAAGCCTTGGAATCGCTGACTTGTTCAAAATTTTGCAGCGGAATTTTCAACACAATCATAAAAGTCTCTTCTTCATCAAAAACCTGCAACTCGTATTGATTCCCATACAACAAATCCAGGCGCCGGGATACATTTTTTAACCCAATCCCCTTGGTGTATTCCGCTTCGGGCTTGTTGTCTTCTTCCGCTTTGCTGTTTTCCACCCGCAGGCTGAGCTGGTCTTCTTTCAGGGTAAGGTCAATGCTGATGAAAGCTTCTTCTACCTCTTTGCTCACGCCATGTTTAAAAGCATTTTCCACAAAAGGCAACATCAAAAGTGGTGGAATTTGTTGGGTGCTGACGTCGCCCTTGACCGAAAAACTCACCTCCAGGCGATTGCCATATCGGAACTGTTCTAGTTCAATCAGGTTTTGCATCTGTTGGATTTCCTTGCGCAGGGGAATCAATTCCACATTGCAATCGTACAACATATAATCCAGAAGGTGCGACAACTTGAGCACCACTTCAGAAGACTTGGGCGAATTTTGAAGCGTCAGAGCATAAAGCGTATTCAAAGTATTGAACAAAAAATGAGGATGGATTTGCCCTTTCAAAAATTTTAGCTCGGCATCCAGTTTTTCTTTGCCCAATTCCTGGCTAAACCGTTCGGTTTGGTAGTTTCTTTTGATCAATTTTATGGCTGAGGCCGCAAAAACCACCAGGTAAACGATACTCGACCGTTGGATGGCTTTTGACAAGCTGGTCAGTGGATATTTTACGTAATCGTAATCCGGAATGTAAATCGGAACGTAAAAGGTGTGCATCAACAAACGATCAGCGTACCCGAACAGGATAGCGGAGACCAAAAACATCAGGATCAGGCTTGGGTACTTGCGTGCATCCAAAAAACGGGGGATCAAATAATACAAAGTAAAATACACTGCCAGCATTTTAACAGGCACGGTCGCAATGACTTCCATAAAACCCCGCCAATAATCATCACGGGTGGAGCCATACAGTAGCGTGGCGTACAACATATAGATGGTCCAAAACAAACCATGCGACAAAATGCGGTAACGAGGGGAGAGAAATTTTTGGATTACTGTCATAGGATTCCCTCTTTTTAGCGTTTGAGGAGTTTAGAGCATGTCTAATTTTTTTTGTTTTGCTGCAAATGGCCCAATTTGGGGTGAATTTCGTTCCGAAAATGCTCATGTAGCGCTGCTACACTCCGCTTTTCGTGCCTCATTCACCCCAAATCGGCCTCATTTTCGCTTAAAACAAAAATATTTAGACATGCTCTTAGATTTTGGGTAAAATTAATTCAATTTTTAATCTCCCGTTGGGAATGGCGATCAATAACAGCGCTTTGAGGCTGAATGTCGACAAATGGATTACATCGACCACTCAACGAATTGGGAAGTGTTGGCTAAAAATGCCGAATGATCGGATGAAATGGGGGAATGGTCGATGAAAAATGGGCGCCAAATTTTGTAAAAAGCACTATCGGGCAGCTTCGCTAAATCCAGTTTTTTGTCGTGGTAACTAAATTTACAGCGAAGCTACACGATAGCCAGCAGGTAAAATTTTACTTTCCCTTTACCCATTTTTTTACAGCCATTTTCCCATCAGCGCGCAAAACCTGCACTAGGTAAGTGCCTGGAGCAGCACTCAATACGTTCATTTCCAGGATTTGCTGCGGCAAAACCCTTTCCGAGTTGCTTTGGATGATTTTTCCATCCAGACTCATCAGGCTTGTTTGCAGGATGGTTTCTTCGCCCAGGTTTTCCAATTTCAACACCTCATGTCCTGGATTGGGCGAGAGTTGGAATACTTTGTTGGCATCAATCAAGGCTTCACGTACACTCGTAAGCGCGGGGGCGTAAGCATCCAAATTGTCAAAATAGTAAGTATGGCTCG
>JAAFHQ010000966.1 GCA_013298445.1 Chitinophagales bacterium
AATTCATCACGGGTGCGGATATGTCCTGCTTGATGCACATGGAAGGGATATTGCGGCGAAGTGGAAGTACTGTGAAGGTAGTCCACGTGGCGGAGATCTTGAATGGGGTTTGAGGTGTCCTTCAAAATCTCCGCCACGTGCGTCCCTACAGTCCGAAATCCTTCGTTATTTTTGCAAAACCACCTTCTCCACCCAGCCCTGATTGCTGCGCAAAAAATAGGTACCCGCAGGCAAAGAGCTCAAGTCAATGGAGGCATTCAATTGTTCTCCAAAATTGAAACTTTGTAGTTTTTGGCCGTTGAGGTTGTACAGATCAACCATTCCCAATGCGGATTGTTGGCGCAGAAAAACAGAATTATTGGTCGGGGTTGGAAAAATTTTAATGGCCAGCGAACCATCAAGCCCAAAAGGGATAATTGAATCTAGTATAAATTCATTTTTTGGAAAGGACATAGGGCAATCATACCTAATTGTTTGTATATATACTTGGTCTACTGTTTCCGATTGATGAAAATGCCCAACAATCAAAATTTCATCCAAAGTGTAAGGTTTGTTTGCCAAAACTTCAATCCATTTTTTTGGTGTGTCAGCAGTAATGGGAATTTCTAAAGGCTCATAGCCTAAACATAGAATAATCATTGTATCTCTTCCGGGAACCACATCTATGGAGAATTCACCCAACTTGTTTGCATCAACTCCTCCTGAAATCCCCTTTTTAACCACGGCAACCTCGGAGACAGGATTCAATTTTTCATCTACCATTTGCCATTTCAAGGTAAATGGTTTTTGTGCAAACAATACAGCCGCTAAACAGCTCCAAATGAGTGTGAAATAAATTTTTTTCATGATATTGAGTTTTGATTTATACGAGGATGCAGGAAAATAAAGCAATACACAAACGGAGTTCGAAAATTTTTCGTCTTTTGTTGTAAAGCCGACCGTTATATTCAAATCCGAAAAGCACATCCACAATATCCCGGCAAAATAAGCTCATTCAACTTGCGTTGTAATCCTATACACCCACAATTCATATCCCATGAACCGTTTATGTGCCGCAATGACGACCCTATTTCTTTTTGCAGGCTTCACTCCTACCCTGCTCGCACAAAGTCAAACCTATTTAGGATTCAACGGTTCTGGATGGCCCAGTAATTTGCAGGTCCGCGGGGTGATTCAATGCTCCTGGGAGCGAAAATTTGTGGCCAAACAATTGGAATTTGGTTACGTTCGCCGCGAAAACATCACAATTAGTAAGGCCCTTCCCGATGGCAGCCACTATTTCCAACCACTAATGGGCGCGATAGAAGGAAGTGCCTTGTTGAAATTTGGCTTTAAATTTGAACAATTGCGCATTTTCGCCATAGTTGGTCCATCCCTGTCCCGGGGCGTTGAAGCGGAAGCCTTGGTATCTTATGAAAATGGGGATGCCCATCAGGCGGTGATTCCCTGGAAACAATTGGGCATTCGCCGTTGGGAATTTGGAACCTATCAGGGTTTGGGCATCGAAAGCATCGGACGCAATGGCGTCAAAATCCAAATCGATTTTCGTTATTACCTTGGGTTGACCGATTTGTTGCCAGAAGAAAAAACGGCCTACAACCAGGGCCCTTTGTTGGGCATAGGAATTGCGCTCCCGCTCAAACATTCAGCTGAGGAATCAGGTCATTGAGCGATTTTATCCATTTGTTTAAATCCATTTCCGAAAAATAATCAGCAGTTTTTTTCATCTTAGAGCTTGTTAACATTCCTACCTACCAAAAGACAAGCGATGAAAAAAATAGCTCGTAGAAGGTTCATCCAGCAAATGGCTGCCGTGGCACCCGTAGCTGCCATCCAACCTTTTCACTTGATTAAAGACATGAAGGTCAGTCCTGCTGACAAAATTCGGATAGCCACCATCGGTATGGGCATCCAGGGGCATTACGATACCCGTGCAGCCTTAAAAAACCCAGATGTTGAATTGGTTGCTGTGGCTGATTTGTACAAGGGACGTCTGGAACGCGCCAAAGCCGATTTTGGGCAACAACTCTTTACCACCCGCGACTACCGCGAGATTTTGCAACGCCCGGATGTCGATGCGGTCTTGATTGTGACTTCCGACCATTGGCACGCCAAAATCGCCATCGATGCCCTGGCCGCAGGCAAACACGTGTATTGCGAAAAACCTATGGTCAAACAGATTTCTGAAGGACTAGGCGTAATTGATGCCTGGAAAAAATCGGGTAAAACCATGCAGGTCGGCAGCCAGCGCATCAGCGGATCCGACGCCGCCGAAGCCCGTCGGATGATTGCCGCCGGTGAGATTGGGGCCATCAATTACATGGAGTCCAACAGCGACCGCTTCAATGCCATTGGCGCTTGGAACTACTCCATTCCACCCGATGCTTCTACCGAAACCGTAGATTGGGACACCTTCCTGGGCAATGCCCCCAAACGCCCCTTTGATGCTACCCGCTTTTTCCGTTGGCGGAACTACCGCGATTATGGCACCGGGGTAGCCGGGGATTTGTTTGTACACCTCCTGACCAGTACCCACTACATCACCAATTCTTTTGGCCCAACCCGGATTTATTCTTCTGGTGGCTTGTACCACTGGAAAGATGGCCGCGATGTACCCGATGTATTGGTTTCTGTAATGGATTATCCCCAAACGGCCCAACATGGCGCCTTCCAGGCCGTTTACCGCGTGAATTTTGCCAATGCGGGCTCCATCAACAACAGCACCCGCATCATTGGGGACGAGGGAG
>JAAFHQ010000967.1 GCA_013298445.1 Chitinophagales bacterium
GTCAGACGACTTATGAAACCGAATACAACGGAGGCATGGGCAGCAACGGTCTGACCTCTGCACGGCACGACGTACTCGATCATGATTATGCGGCAAAATACCCCGAAACTTTCGATCCCGCTACTCCTGAAAGCCTGGTCTATTCTGGCAAACGTAAACTGACCGAAACCATCAACATCAATGGTCAGGAAATTCCGATTGGCAAGCTGATTTTATCACCTACCCGTACCTTTTTGCCCTTCATTAAGCCGCTGCTGGAGCAATTGCGCCCCCAAATTCACGGCATGATTCACTGTACCGGAGGCGGCCAAACCAAGGTTTTGAAATTTTTGGACAACAAAAAAGTGGTCAAAAATGACTTACTGCCAACTCCGCCGCTGTTTCAACTGATCCAGGCTGAATCCGGAGCTACCTGGAAAGAAATGTACCAGGTGTTCAACATGGGACAACGTTTGGAAGTGTACCTGCCAGCAGCCTACGCCCAGCAGGTGATCGAACTTGCGCAGTCTTTCAACATTGAGGCCAAAGTGGTCGGGCACGTTGAAGAAAACCCTTTCAATCAGGTCAGTATCTTCAGCCCTTATGGACACTTCGAATACCAATAAACCCAAACGGGCACCTGGTCGCCGCCAAAAAGCAGCGGTGATCCAGCAAATCCTGGAGGATCTCTATCCCGAAACACCAATCCCGCTGACGCATAGCGATGCCTATACGCTGCTGATAGCGGTACTGCTCTCGGCGCAGTGTACCGATGAGCGGGTCAACAAGGTCACGCCCCACCTTTTTGCCCTGGCTGACAACCCGGCTGCCATGCAACAACAAGCCGTAGCGGCGATCGAAGACATCGTTCGCCCCTGTGGCCTGGCACCCCGTAAAGCACAAGCGATCTGGGATTTGTCGGGTATTTTGCTGCGGGAACATGGCGGTGAGGTGCCACAATCTTTTGAAGCATTGGAAGCGCTTCCGGGAGTAGGACACAAAACTGCTTCGGTGGTCATGAGCCAGGCTTTTGGTATACCTGCGTTTCCGGTAGATACGCACATTCACCGCCTTGCCGAACGCTGGGGACTGAGCAGCGGTAAAAACGTAGAGCAAACTGAAAAAGACCTAAAAGCCCTCTTCCCCCGCGAAAAGTGGAATAAGTTACACCTGCAAATTATTTTTTTTGGTCGCCAGTATTGTCCAGCGCGAGGTCATAAACAGGAGGAATGCCCTATTTGTAGTTTGTATGGAAAAAAGACAGCTAAGTAGTGGGGCAAAAATAAGTGTTCATTTTCTCTGAGTCAGTGGATTAGATAAGACACTTAAAATGAAGCGTTTACTTGTCTAATCCACTGACAAAATGAAACACTTTCTTTTTACCGCCCTAAGTAATTGGGCAAAAATGAGCACTTTTTTTTTATCGCCCCTTAACGATCAGGATCTCAGTAACCTTTTAATTGTTCACGTTATGCAAGCCATTTCGCTTTTTGAGCTCCAATCTTTCTTGCGTCAAGTCGTTGCACTGAACTTTCCAGATGCGCTATGGGTGCGTTGTGAAATAGCTCAACTGAGCCAATCTCGGGGGCACGTTTACCTCGAATTGGTGGAAAAAGCGGAAAATGAAAATGAACTTACTGCCCAGGCTTCTGCGGTCATCTGGCAAAGTGCGCAGCGGCGCTTACAAAGTAAATTGGGTGCTGCCAATTGGAAAGCCTTGCTCCAGGTAGGTGCGGAACTATTGCTCCGGGTAAAAGTGGAGCACCACGAGCGCTATGGCCTCAAACTGATGGTGGACGATATTGATCCCAGTTATACCCTCGGCAAACTGGAACAACGCCGCCGCCAACTGTACGAACAGCTGAAACAGCAAGGACTCTTGGGCAAAAATGGGGAATTGCCCTTGCGCCCGGTTTTACAGCGCATTGCCGTGATCAGCTCCGAAACGGCGGCGGGCTACCAGGATTTTTTAAAACACCTGGGTGAAAATGCCTACGGCTATTCGTTTAAATCCAGTTTGTTTTCAGCAGCGATGCAAGGTGCCTTGGTGGAAGCGGAGGTATTGAAACAACTGCGGGCCATTCAGCGTCGGGCAGCTGGTTTTGATGCGGTAGTCCTGATTCGGGGTGGCGGTGCCAAACTGGATCTGGCGGGTTTTGACAGCTTAGCCCTGTGTGAAGCCATCGCCAATTTTCCCTTGCCGATTTTAACTGGAATTGGGCACGATGTGGACGAAACTTTGGTGGATTTGGTGGCCCATACCGCTTTGAAGACGCCCACGGCGGTCGCTGATTATTTGCTGCAACACAACCTACATTTTGAAAGCCAATTAATGGAGTTGAGCCAGTACCTGCGCTACGAGGTGACTGAAAGTTTACATTCGGCGGAATTGCAACTCAATACCAGTGTTCAAGCGCTACAAACCGTGCCGCAACTGCTCTTGTCCCGGCAGCAAGACAAATTGCAGCGCATCGCGGCGGAGTTGCCCCTCGTTGCCCGCTACCAACAGCGCGAGCAAGGACAAAAAATCGAACAATTGGAGCAGATTTGTCAATTATTGAGCATTGAGGGGACCTTGCAGCGGGGCTTTGCGCTGGTGTCCAAAAATGGCAAGCCTGTTGCTTCGGCACAGGATATTCTCCCTGGTGAAATGCTGGAGATTGAATTTAAGGATGGGGTAGTGCAGAGCAAGGTTGAAGGCTTGAAAAATTAAAGACCTCCTAATCTCCCGGCACTTCGGCTTCGCTCAGTGACCGGAAGTA
>JAAFHQ010000968.1 GCA_013298445.1 Chitinophagales bacterium
TCAGGACTTACGGTACTTTCTTCCGCCATGTCCAAAATTTCCAGTGCGCCATCTTCCTGGCCAGTTAACATCAGGAATAAAGCATATTGCAGCCAGTACTCGGCAGCTTCTGGCGCGATATCGGTGGCAAGGCAGTAGTGGGTTTCGGCCAATTCCAGCTCATCGAGTTGCGCATAGGCTTGAGCAAGGCTGGCGTGGTATTCTTCCCGATTGTCGTCAATCTCAATGGCCTTTTTGCAGTAGTGCGCCGCCAATTCCCATTGCTGTTCGGCAATTGCGATTTCACCCAAGTGGTAAAAAACCTCATCGTGGTGATTCTCCAGCTCTAGGGCTTTTTTCAAAAAGGATTTGGCTATTTGTGAATGGCCCATGTGCAATTGGCATTGGCCCATGCGCAACAACAAATCAGCGTCGGCACCAAAGTTGTCCTGAATTTCCTCACAAATATCAAAGGTCAAGGGGTAACGCTGCAGTTCAAAAGCCAGATCAGCCCTTTCGCGGTAAGCGAGTTCGTAGGTATCGTCGGCCAGGTAGGAGAATTCGAGTGCTTCGAGTGCATCCTCGTAGTTGCCCAGATGCGTATGGCAAAGCCCCAGATTGTACCAGGCTACAGAGGAATAAGGATTCTCATCGATGATTTGCTCGTGCAGGGTCACACATTCCTCGTAGTTGCGGATGTGTTGTACGGCAGTCATGATTTTTTCGAGCCCGTGCCGCATTTCTGAGTCGTGGATTACCGCTGCTTTCAGCGCTAGGTACATGGCTTCATACTCATGTTGGTGTTCATAAATCAAAGCCCGTACAAAATGCGATTCAGCCAGGACATTGGGATCGAGCTCATCGGGTAGCTGCCCCAATTGTTCGTGGGCCGCCTGATGCTCGCCCAGATAGGTAAGTGCTTGTGCCCGCAGCAACAGTATTTCAGGTTCGTTGGGGGCCAAAATTTCTGCCTGGGTCAGCACTTCCAATGCCAGGTATTCCTGGTTGGCTTGAACGAGAACTTCTGCTTTGCGCAGCAAAAACTCAACGGTATAGCTATGACTGTCAATGGCGCGTTCAACGACTTCCATTGCCCGATCAAAAATCTCTTCGCTGAGGTAGTGATCAATCAAATGTCGGTAAGCATCTTGGTCCAAAAAAAGGGACTCTCCTTGGTCCAACATAGCCTCGTACTCGGTAACTAAATCGATCAGCGCCTGATTACTCATAAGGTACAATTGTAGTCTTTAAGCAGATTGTTGCTAAAGATAACGAAAAGGCATTGACATCTCCGAACTTTAGTCCGAGTAAGTGAAGACCATTAATGGAACGGTAGCTGTTTTTGAGGGAACGGTAAAATTTGCCTAAGTCTTTGTCCTTTAATAGTTTATTGTTTTGAATTATTTATCTTTTGACATATACGAACAAAAAAAATGCCAAGGGCTAAACTTATTGAAATATTTGTGTATTAATTTTTTGCGAATAGTTAGGAGATTTCGGAATGGGGATTTCGGATTTCGGTGGAGTTCAAATACGAAAGCCCCGCGAAATCCGAAATCCGAAATCCGAAATTATTTTTTCCCTCTTGCCTCCTGAACTCGCCGCAATAGTTCCTTATTGAACTCTTGTTCACTGCGTTGCAAAAGGGCAATCTTGCGGACAGCCATAAAACCCTTCATGCGCTGAAAATAGTCGCGTTTGAGTTTGATGAGTTCTTCTTCCATCTCAAAACGATCCAACATAGCACGTTCTACCTCCTGATCGCTCAGCGTATTAATGTCCTGATCGGGGCGGTATTTTTGGCGAATCCTTTTGTGTTCGGCTTCGTATTGGTTGTACACTGGCCAAAATTTCTCCGATTCTTCGGGAGTGAGTTTGAGCTTATCCGTGATGAAGGCCACTTTTAGGGCGCGAATGCGGTCCTGTGCCTGGGTTATTTGGGGCAAAGCCAGAAGAAAAGCCCCAAACAAAACCGACGCTACGATCCATTTTTTCATGTTGCTGTGATCTTTTTCCGGGTTAGAGTAATTCCTTAAGGGCCTCAGCATCCATTTCCTGAATGACATCATCCAGGTATTGATCCAGGTCCTCGGGCGTTAAATCTTCAAAGCTGGGCTGATTCTCCTGATTGGATGCAAATTCCAGCAAGGTTTCGGTATCAAATTCATGGAAATTCGCCTGAATGTAGGCATTCAAGGATTCAGGGTCTAGTTTGGCCAATTCTGCACTTAGTTCAGATCCTGCTACAGGCTGACTTTGATACAACCAAACAGCACCCAAGGCGATGAGCAGGGCAATGCTGGCCAAACCAAGCGCCCAGCGGGGTTGGAACAAAAACTGGAGGGGCTCAAAAAACCGATCCAGCCAGCCAATATTTTTGGCAGGGGCAACTTGTGAATTGCCTTGGACCTTTTCCAGCACTTCTTTTTGCATGCGCTGAAAATAGTCCTCTGGTAGGCGAAAACCATCCCTTTGCTCCTTCATTTTGAGCAAATGAGGGGATAGCTCCTCCAACTCTTTACGGATATCCTCATCAGGGCGTTTCATTCTTTGTTGTTTTGATTAGACTTTATGTACACAGGCTAGCCTGGACATAAAATCTATTGAGCTTGAATAAACTAATGCAGTGGGGCAAAAACGGATGTATTTTAACTACCCCTATGCCGCAAAAAACTGTTCTACTTTTTTGACTGCGTGGTGAAAAGATGCCTTGAGTGCCCCCACCGAAGTGTTGAGCAATTGGGACATTTCTTCGTAAC
>JAAFHQ010000969.1 GCA_013298445.1 Chitinophagales bacterium
TCAATGACGAGCGCATTGTCACGGCAGATGAAAAAATCCTCTGGGGCATTACGCGACGGCAGGTGATCGACGCAGCTCGCGAGGCGGGATATACAGTGGAAGAACGCCCCATCCACGTCAGTGAACTGGCTGAGGCCAAGGAGGCTTTTTTTACGAGTACGATTAAGGGAGTGATGGCGATTGGGCAAATTGATGAGCAAGTGTTGGGGGATGGGAACATTGGAAAGGTGACGAAGGTATTGCAGGACTTGTTTGTGGAGAAGGTGAAGGGGTATTTGGTGAAAATCAAACACTGACAATTTTGATTTTTTTACAACTCCACATTCCTATAAATCCGTCCCATCGCAATTTCTATTCCCACTGAAGCCAATGATACCGAAGCGGTTAAATCCGTAACAATGGTTTCTTTCCAAAGGCCTTTTTCGAGTTGGTGCCAGGTTTCCACATAGTGTTGATCCTGACGCACCAGTACATATTCTTTAAAGCTTTCCAGCGTTTTGTATTTTTCAAACTTGCCCGAGCGGTCATATCTGGAAGTACTTTTTGAGAGCACTTCTACAATGATGATGGGGTTGATCAGCAATAATTTTTCATCGTCCCAATACAGGGGTTGCTCACATACAGCCAAGGCATCTGCATAGACCCCTTCGTTTAGGCTTGGGAAATAAACTTTTTGATCAGAACCAAAGATGATAAACTGTTTTTCAATCGCTTCTGTAGCAATACCCAAGCCGATTGTGAAATTAGCGGCTATGATATTGTGGGGGCCTTTAGCATAGGGCATACGTACAATTTGTCCGTTGATGAATTCGTGTTTGTATTTAGATTTGGCTTCCTTGCGCAGGTATTCTTCCAAGGAATACGTGCGTTTTGGCTCTTTCCTGATTCCGAAGGAAACTGGCTGGTGAGTGGATGCATCAAACATATTCATTTCCTAATTTTGTCCTGTAAAGGTAAGCACTTTTAACTTGCAAAGCCATACTTGGAGCAGCAATACGCGACATTTTTAAGCACAAAGAACACCAAGTGAAGCGTCTTCAACGTCACTTGATGCCCTTTGTGCTGATATCTTATTTACTCCCTGATGAAGTTGACACCCCACTCTTCTTCACCATCGGCAACCTCACCTGCGAAGGATACTGCGCCGAATGGTGCACATTGTTGTGCGCCACCACGCCCACTGCTTCATCGTAATTGTTGCCCCCAGTGTTCATATTCCGGTCAAAACGAGGGAAATTGCTGCTGGAAATTTCGATGCGGATGCGGTGCCCTTTTTGAAAGAAATTGCTGGTCGACATGGCGCTCAGCTCGAGCTTGTATACCTTGCCTTTTTCCATAAACACCTCCTTCTCGTAGCCCTCGCGGTAGCGCACCCGCTGAATGGTTTCATCCAGGTTGTAGGCTTTGCCGTCGGGGTACACATCGATCAATTTGATGGTAAAATCAGTGTCTTTCACATCCGAAGATACGTACAGGGTGGTTTCAATAAAACCACTCACCTCTACACCTTCCGCCAAGGGCTCGGTCGTATACACCAGGATATCGTTGCGGGTTTCCATTTTTTGCTGGTCAAAAGCACCACCCTGCACCGCGTTGCCCGTACAGCACACGTTGCCGCCGTAGGAGGGAACGGGATTCTGGGGATCATAAGCAAATGCATCAGGAGTATCTTTGGCCGGAGCAGTTGTACTCAATTTGCCATCGCCGTACAAACTATTGGCCCTGCCTCCACTGTTGAGGAAATAGGTGGTCATCTGGGCAGTGATGGGTGGCCAAACCTCGGAGGATTGCCACTTGTTCAAACCCATCGTATAGTATTGCACCTTCGGTGTTTTGGTCAAAATGCCATTCTGTTCTCCTTTCAACCAATAATCAAACCAGCCATAGGTCAACTCATCGTAATTCAGGCGCGCATCACCCACGCTGCGCTCACCCACGATAGTGTTTTCGGTAGCCCGCTTGTAGGAACAGTGTAGCACGGGGGCGATAACGAGGTACTGATTGTTGCGCACATTGGGGTCTTTGGCGGTTGCTCGCACGTGGTTGTACAGGGCAATGTTCGGACTACTTGATACATCGTACCAGGAAACAAACCAGAACCCGGGGCGCTCAATCGGCATGTTGTCGTGGTAAAGTCCACCCTTGTACCAGTCCGGGTCATTGGGCTTGCGGCGAATCATCTTTTCGTATACACCCACTGGGCCATTGGCATTTTTGATGATGTCTTGCAAGGGTAGATGGGCCAGGCCTTTGCTCCAGTCAATCCGAGCCCGTTCAGGATCGAGGTCAAAAGAACGGGAAGCCCGGATCAACTGCTCCTGAGTAGCATCTTTGGGAAACATGGGGCGGATCACGTCGTTTTGCACGCCAAAAAGCCAGGCCGTGAACAACATTTGCCCTGCTCCGCCGCGGTACCAGTTGCCTTGCTCGTAAAATTTACCAACCCGACCAACACCTGCACCAAAACTTTGGGGGATAAATGTGGTCAAAGCTGGGTGGTTCAAACCCACCACGGCCATTTGCCATTCAGCAGTTGAGGAGCAACCAATCGGCGCAACTTTCCCATTGCACCAGCTTTGTTTGGAAAGCCAATCTACTGCGTCGTACCCATCGGTGGTAGGTGGCCCGAGGATGTCCCAATCGCCTTCCGAGAAGTAGCGGCCACGTTCGTTTTGTACCACGTAAGCATAACCCCGTTTTACAGCCTCCAATGCGGATTGGTAAGTGCCATTG
>JAAFHQ010000097.1 GCA_013298445.1 Chitinophagales bacterium
CGGGCGAATCGCGGAAGCCGCCTTGGAAGGGAACGTACTCGGGGGCAATATCGGGGATCAGGCCATTGGGCAGTTGAGAAGCCCGCATGTCTTCCAAAATTTTGGGGTAGAGGGTGGTCAGATCATAATTGTAGCGCAGCGAAGGCCCCATGAGGTAGGCTTCTTCCAGCCAGCCCAGCTTCTCCCGATGCGGGCAATCGGTCAAAACACTGGCCATGTTGCTGCGAATGGCCCAGTCGATGAGGGTATAAATCCGGTTGAACAAGGGATTGGAGCAGGAGAAATTCCCAATTTTGGCGGCAGCATTGCGGGTATGGATGCCTTTTAATCCTTTGATGACGGGTAAATTGTCGGGGTTGCTTTGGCCTTCTGGCACGGCACCTTCAATTTGTACGTACCTAAAACCGTAGTACATGAACTGGGGCTGCCAACTTTCCAGGCCTTCGCCATTCAGGGTGTAGTTGAAAAAAACGGGTTCGCCGATGGCCGATTGGTTGACGGTGCCATTGTCGTGGAGTAATTCGGCAGGGCTGATTTTGATGCTCCGCCCGCGTTGACCTTTTACCTGGATTTGAAAAATACCGGAGAAATTTTGGGCCAGGTCGTATACCCAAATGCCAGGCTTTGGGCTGCTGATCTTCTGTGGGGTAAATTCTTCAAAATAGCCGAGTGGTTCCTGGCTTTGCGTGCGCAGACTGGGCATATTTTCGCTCAATACCAGTGGTGTTTGCCAATGCGCATCGTTGAAGCCTGGGAGCTTCCAGCCTTTTTGTTCCAAGGTGGCATCGAAATCTTCGCCTCCGTAAATGCTGCTGTAAGTGATTGGACTACGCGTGCATTTCCAGCTTTGATCCGTGATGATTTGTTCACTGCTGCCATCGTTGTATTCGATCAGGATTTTTAGTTTACAAGTGGGGTACCCATAGGATTGTAAAATTTTCCAGTAACGCTCATTGGGGATGTGGTAAAACCCATTGCCAAGCATAACTCCGAAAGCATTTTTTCCTGATACCAAAAGTTGAGTCAAATCAAAAGTGACGTATTGTGCAGTTTGTTGGTAGTTGGTCCAACCGGGATCCAGAAAATTTTTGCCGACCTTTTGTCCATTGATGAAAAATTCAAAATGGCCCAAACCGGTCACAAAGCCCGTGGCCTGCTTGATGGTTTTGCTGATGGTATATTCTTTGCGGAATTGAGGGAGAGTGGACTTGGGTTTACTTGGGGCTTTGGTGGCGTGCAGGGCGGGTAAAATTTTATCACCTTCGGCAATTTTTTCCAGGGCTATCCAACTGGCTCCACTCCAGTCTTTTTCGACCAACAAACCCATTTGCCAATGAGCCGCTGTGCTCCAGTCCGAGGCTTTGCCTTTGGCATCCCAGACCAGGACTTTCCAGTAATATTTTTGAGCGGATTGCAGGGTTTTGCCAGCGTATTCAATCTGGATGGATTTATTAGAGACTTGTTTGCCACTATCCCAAATATTGCCCTGGTTTTTATCCAATAATTGCAACTGATCTGCCACGAGGATGCGGTAGGCACTTTGGCTTTGCTCTCTTTGAGCGGATTGAAGTTGCCAGCTGAGCGAGGGGCGTGCACTTTCAATGCCTAAGGGATTTTCTTTGAAATCACACTTGAGTCTATGGACTTGAATGTTGGGGTTTAGGGCTGAAAGGCTTAGCGCAGTACACAAAAAAAATAAGCTTATAATGATCCGCTTCATACATTCTGGATTGTAGGTGGAGCTAGAAAATTACAAACTTATTTTGGATTTGAGGTGTACCTCGTCAAGATGCGGAAAGATTATAAGCAGCGTCAAGGAAAAAATAATGCTTGTTTGGAAAAAAACTTGCACGGTAAATAAATCAATCGTAATATTGCGATGTATTTATTTCAAGAGGGATGACGAACCAATAGGCGTCACTTTCAATTGGGAAAATATTAAAAAATCAAACTCAATCGGGCTTGCTTTTTTTTGACTAAATCAATCGCAATATTGCGATTTAAAACAACGAAAAATTATACCCCATAGGAGAACCCGCGTTATTGCGGCCTCAATATTTAAAACATCCGACTATGTTACATTTGATGAATGCAAAAGCCAATTGCTGTGGCGGTGACGACGATTGCTGCGGAACTGGCTGCTGCTAGATTGGCAAAGGGAGCAGGGCAAACCATGTTTGCTCTGCTTATCATTCTACGAAACGCAGGCCCAAACGAAGGTTAAATAGAGCGAAAACACAGGATCGCTGTAGGATTGGAATGTTTAAGTATAAAAAGAAAAGGGTTACAAATCATGAATTTGTAACCCTTTTTTATTCTAGTGGGTAATGACGGATTCGAACCGCCGACCCTCTGCTTGTAAGGCAGATGCTCTAAACCAGCTGAGCTAATCACCCTTGTATTTGGTTTTTTGAGCCTTTTGCTCAAAAGCGTGCGCAAATATACGCGCTCGTTTCAGTTTGCGCAAGCCTTGGGCTCACTTTTTTTTAAAAAAATAAAAAAGCCGATGAAAATAGCATGATCCATCGGCATTATAAGTGAACAAAAGTATAAGCTCTTTAGTAGTGGGGCAAAATAAATGTTCATTTTTTTATCGCCCCTTTGGATTTATTCTTCCTCTTCGAGGAATAGATCTTGTCGCCAATCATTAAACTCCTGGAGGATCTCATTGGTTTCCTCCTGGTCAAAATCTTCTGGATCAAATTCTTCGATCCAATCAATGATTTCTTCGTGTTGAGGATGATTGGGGTTTTTGAGGGCGTCTAAAAAATCGGCATAACCTGGAGCCCCGCCACAATCTTCAGGGGGGCAGTTACGAGCGCCTCCCAGGCAAATTGGGCAGTCGGTTTCGTCGTCGACAAGCACTTTTTCCACAGTTAGCAAATGCTTCCAATTATCGCCAAAATCGTAAATATAGTGGAAAGAATCCCCTTCTTTTAAGTTCATGTCGAGCATCAAGATCGACTCGCTGTCTTCCAAACTCGCATCAGTATCCCACATTTCGTCTTCATCGGGCAACAAACCAATTTTCCGTTCTTTGATTTGAAACTCAAACAGGTGTGCATTTTCCCAGCCCATGACGATTTGCAAAATCTCATGCAGATCAAAAAAAGTTTCCGTTTGATCTATCTGAAAAGTACGCCAGATGACCGGATTGATGTCCTCCAACTGGACTTTTAATTGTAAACTACTCACTGTAACAAATTTTGGTTCAATCTACGAGTTATTTGGCAAAGATAGGGAATTAGGCGAGATGAAAGATGAAATATCGAGTTCCCGCTTTTCCTCTTTCATCTCTAACTAAAACCAGGTTTCATTTTCCAGTTGGGTATATACTTGCCTGATTCCTTCTTCCAAACCAATTTTAGCCTGCCAGCCTGCTGCTTTAAGTTTGGCTACATCCATCAGTTTGCGGGGAGTGCCATCTGGTTTGGACAAGTCGTGAACGATATCGCCCTGGTACCCAACAATATCCCGAATCAACAATGCCAATTCTTTGATACTCAAATCGTGACCCACTCCGATGTTGACCAAACCCGCTTGGTTATAGGTTCGCATTAGGTAGAAACAGGCATCAGCCAAGTCGTCAACGTGTAAAAACTCACGCAGTGGGGTACCTGATCCCCACAGGACCACCTCAGGCAATTGCTGGCGTTTGGCTTCGTGAAATTTGCGAATTAAGGCAGGGAGTACATGTGATTTTTCGAGGTCATAATTATCGTTCGGGCCATAAAGGTTGGTAGGCATGGCCGAAATGAAATTACAACCATATTGTGCTCGGTAAGCATCACACATTTTGATGCCCGCAATTTTGGCAATCGCATAAGGCTCATTGGTGGCTTCCAATAACCCAGTGAGTAAGTATTCTTCCTTGAGGGGTTGGGGAGCTAGCTTGGGGTAAATACAGGATGAGCCCAGGAACAGCAATTTTTTTACGCCGTATTTCCAGGCACAATGGATGACATTGTTCTGGATCATCAGGTTTTCGTACAAAAACTCCGCTCGATAAGTATTATTGGCCAGAATACCGCCGACTTTGGCAGCGGCCAGAAACACATACTCGGGTCGCTCGGCCCTAAAAAAGGCTTCTACCTCAATTGAATTTCGCAAGTCCAACTCCCGGGAGCTCCGGACAATCAAGTTCTTGAAGCCCTCCTGAACGAGTTTGCGTTGGATGGCGGAACCCACCATGCCCCGATGCCCTGCGATGAATATTTTGGTGTTAGTCTCCATAAATGATTACTCGAATTCACGTTTTATCTCAAAACCACTATTGAGCAATACTGCATCCCGCTCGAACAAATGCAGATCAGCCTTCACCATTTCCTGTACCAGAGCTGGTAGATCATAAATTGGTGTCCAGCCCAGCTTTTCTTTGGCTTTGCGGGGGTCCCCCACCAGCAAATCGACTTCTGCCGGGCGAAAATACCTGGGATCGACTGCTACTACTTCTTTGCCCAGCGGCAATTGGTACCGCTCGTCATTGCAGGCAGTGACGGTGGCGCGTTCGCCCACGCCAACACCCTGAAATTCGAGACTCACGCCAATTTCAGCAAAAGCCAGGTGAATAAAATCGCGCACACTGGTAGTTACCCCCGTAGCGACTACATAATCATCCGGCGTAGCTTGTTGGAGCATGAGCCACATGGCTTCGCAGTAATCTTTGGCGTGCCCCCAGTCACGTTGGGCATCCAGGTTGCCCAACCAGAGTTTGTCCTGCAATCCCAAGCCAATTTTTGCAACTGCACGGGTAATTTTCCGGGTCACGAAGGTTTCGCCCCGCAGCGGAGATTCATGATTGAACAAGATGCCATTGCAGGCATACATACCGTACGATTCGCGGTAGTTGACGGTAATCCAGTATCCATATAGTTTGGCCACTGCGTACGGTGAGCGTGGGTAAAATGGTGTGGTTTCCGTTTGAGGAATGGCTTGCACCTTGCCGTATAGTTCAGAAGTAGAAGCTTGGTAAAAACGCGTTTTGTCTTTTAACCCCAAAAGTCGGATAGCTTCCAGAATACGCAGAGGGCCAATGGCATCAGAATTTGCGGTATACTCGGGTGCTTCAAAACTTACCTGCACATGCGACTGAGCGCCCAGATTATAAATTTCATCGGGTTGCACTTCTTGCAATAAGCGAATAATGCTAGTACTATCTGTAAGGTCACCATAGTGCAGAATAAAACGCTGGTCTTCATCGTGCGGATCCTGATACAAATGATCGATGCGCGCGGTATTGAATAAGGAGGAGCGACGTTTGATACCATGTACTTCATACCCTTTTGCGAGGAGGATTTCGGATAAATAGGCACCATCTTGCCCGGTCACTCCTGTCAACAATGCACGTTTCTTCATGGAGGAAAATTAGTTGTTTTAGCAGAGTTGAAAGCCAAAGTAGCGGGCCAAAAATAAGTGTTCATTTTTTTGAGCCAAAGGATTAGATAAGGCACTTGAAATGAAGCGTTTCCTCATCTAATCCTTTGGCAAAATGAACACTTATTTTTTTATCGACCCATAGGTCTGGCGTAGCAAACCACACTAAGCTAGGAATTGCGCAAAAATACTACTTTTATACTTTGAAGCCTAATCAAAATAAGGCGCTTGTTTTCAGCGATAATGTACTCGATGTTATTATAGCTTTGGGTGATGACGCTTTTGATGGTATCAATGATAGTGTTTGCACTATTGAATGAAGCATTAATAATTGACATTTCCATTTGAATCATTTATGAGCATATAATACTAGGAAAAGCAATAAACGATTCATTTTGTTAGGAACAATACTAATGCCACACACTTCTGAATATGAAGTGTGTTAAATATTCAATCAAATAAATGTAGTGACAAGCGATCTAGTGCAAATTTGAATCTTCGAGGTATACCGCCTCTTTTTCTTCTAATGTATAGTTTTCAGGATGATTGTTGGAAACTGTTACAAAACGCTGGTGTGGGCGGTAATAAAACTGCTGCAACTTTCGCAAAGGTTTTAATATCGTAGTATAAAATCTAGGGCTTATACCATTGATTTTCCACGCCAGGCGATCTTCTTGATTTGCACGCAGGCGACTACGCCAAGTGGCGTTGCTCAAGCCGCCTACACGCATCCGCACGAGCACATCGGATACATAAGCTGCACTAACCTGGTGTTTGTACAAAAAACGCAACATTAGCTCGTAATCAGCAGAGCTTTTAAGGCTTAAATTAAACAATCCGTACCGTTGATAAATTACTCTTTTGACAAAAAACGCTGGATGAGGAGGCATCCAACCTGCTAAAAAGCTGCGCCGTCGAAAAGCCCCTGACTCCCAATGGCGAATCACCTTTTGTGGATTCTTCTGGTCTACGTATTGCAAATCACCATAGACCGAGTCTGCACCCGATTGCTGGAAGGCAGTTGCGATTTGTTCCAATACATGGGAGTGAATATAAAAATCATCAGAGTTGAGGATGGCGATGATGTCGCCACTTGCGGCACGAATGCCCTTGTTCATGGCATCGTACACTCCATAATCTGGCTCTGAAATGAACAGGTCAACTACGTCGGGATATTGGGCCACGATTTTCGCAGTAGCGTCTTGGGAACCTCCATCTACAATGATGTATTCAACGTTTAGGTAGGTTTGACGGGCCACACTTTCAATGGTGTGTCGAATGGTTTTTGCGCTATTGAACGCAGGGGTAACGATTGAAATCTTCATCCTTCGGTTTTTCGTTCTTGGGATTAAAAGGCTATGCCCTTTGTTATTTTTGGGAATAAATAGACTCGTTTGGCCGGACTGAAAGATAACGTTACGGGTTTCTAGAAGATTTTGCAGGAACAAAGTTAATTCACAGGGGCTTATAAATAGAGGGTTAAGGGTATTGATTTTGAATATTTTTTGAAAAATATTTTTTTAATTGAAAATCAATAAGTTGGGAGTGTGTAGTCAAGAGCCAGAAAACGGATTGATTATGTATTTGCTGGAGGATGGCTGGGTAAATATCTGTTTAGTTTAAACAAGCACCAACAAAACACCAAAGTGAAAACTGTTCCCTTTACGGCATGGTTCAAAATAGTGACGAGGTCATTTTCTTGATCCATAAGGGGGTAAAAGATCAGTGGTATCCACAGCCATAGCAATGGGTAATGCCGCAGAGCCAATTGCCTCAAACCATAATACAGGCAATACAAAAAACGAACCCATACAAAGACCACCAAAGGTGCCAGCCAGGGCCCCAAATTGGCATAGGCTTCTCCAGGCATGCCAATATTCATTGAGACATTGGGGCTGAGTGGATTTCCGGTAAATCGACTCCAAATGAGAGCGCCACCAGCACCAGGCTTATCGGGCCAAAAAAATCGAGGAACCAGAGAGGCTTTGATGGCCAGGAGGATCGTTTCTCCCCGGGCGTAAGGTTCTTCCTTTGGTACCCAACGATAGACTTGGGCGAGGTGGTTTCCTTGATTAAACCGATCCAGGGCTTGTTGCCAACGCTTGGTTTTCCAGGGGGCTTTAGCCCAATCTTTTATAGTGTTTGAAAAATTTTCTGTGTAACTATCTCCGTTATTTTTCATTACCCGTTCCCGATAATCATACTTCCAGACCAACGTGAGTGCTAAGCACAATGCGGTGATTCCCCCAACTGACACTAATGTTTTTTTAGACCAATGGTATCGCGTTTGTAAGTAGAGCATCATCCACAAAGGCCAAACAAAAAGGTCGCCAAAAAAGGTGCTTTGAAGTGCTCTAATCAACATAAAAGCTGCGGTAACCAGAAGTACGACTGTTTTTACTTGCCAGGGCCAGTCTGAAAAAAATAAATGGAGTAACCCGACCCAGAGTACCATACCGCTAAAAACACCAATTTGGCTCATGGAGCTGGGCAAAAGTGGTGCACAGAAGTACATCAAAATGCCATACAACAGGAGAAAAAAAGGCAAATAGGACTGTTTCTGTAAAGCCTGTCTAATGGCTTGAACAAGATCCTGGTCATTCAAAGTCACTTTTTTGCTCCAAGGAATAGTTCCCAGCGCAATTGCCACCAACACTGGTAAAACGTAAAAAAAATACCAGGAAGCGGAAATGGGCATGGGTTGTAATACTTTTTCGGCAGGAAGGGTAGCTTGTAAAAGATAAGCTAAACTGGGAGCCAAACCCAAAGTCAACACGGCTAGTACATTGTACAAAAAAAAGAGAGGCAGCCGTCGAAAGCTTGCCTGCAATCCACTATAAAGGATTGCGAGGAGAGTAGCCAAAAAAAAGAGCGTAGTAAAATAAGGCATCATAAGTCTAATCATTTCACATTAATCGATGCCATTGTTCTCCAACCATTCCGCGAGTACTACCAAAGACCAGAGGTGAGACCACTTTACCCCAGGGTTTCCTTGCAAAAAATCATGCCATAGTTTTTGTAAGGTTGCGGCGTCAAAAAAGGACCGATTACCCAGCTGTTTTAGATGTTCGCTACAAAACTCACGCAGCGCTCCTTTCATCCACAACTCATAGGGCAAAGTGAACCCCATTTTAGGGCGTTTCACGATGGTTTCGGGTAGCCATTGCCCCATCGCAGCAACCAAAAGGGGTTTAGGCCCATTGTTGGGCAATTTTACCTCATCCGTAATGGCGAGCAAAAGTTCAACTACTTCATAATCCAAAAAAGGTACCCTTAACTCAAGCGCGTGGGCCATACTCATCTGATCAGAATCACGAAGCAGCACATTTTGCATATAAGTACTGATTTCTGCAACAGAGATCTGACTCAACAATGGAGCAGAAGAGAAAAAAGCTTGACCCTGAATTTTTTCAAGAATGTCACTTACCGCATTGGGTATTTTCTCCAAGCCTGGGGCTAATTTGGCAATGGCTGCTTCCGACCAACTTTGCCTGGACAAGGGATATGCGCTATAAGGGGTCATCTGGGACAAGCGGAGTACTTCGGCCATTTTCCGTACAGCTACACTTGAACTGCTTTGTTGCAAACTCCATGCTATTGCATTGCGTAAAAACGGAGGCAGGTTATTCACCCATTGTAAATTGTTTAAATCCTTACTACGCCGAAAAATAGGATAGCCGCCAAACAATTCGTCCCCACCTAGCCCAGATAGAGCCATTTTGATCCCAGCCTGCCGAGTGGCTCCCGACACGATGTACGTATTTGGACCATCCCCGCTCACATGGTCCATTGCTTTGAGCGCAATAGGAATGGTATGCAAAAAATCATCAGCTTTAAGCCGAATTTCGTGGTGGTCAGTTTTGTATTTCTCGGCAATCTGCCGGGCGTAAACCGCCTCACTGTATGCTTCTTCCAGAAAAGTAACCGAAAATGTTTTTACTGAAGTAGTGCTGACCTGACTCATCAATGCTACGATTGAACTGGAGTCGATACCTCCCGAAAGAAATGCGCCAAAAGGCACGTCGGCAATCATTTGCCGTTCAATTGATTGTAGCAATGCATCCTGAACCAATGTACAGGCATACTTCCAATCCACGGAACCTAGGTTGGGCTTTTCCCCAAAGGGTTCCCAAAAGGCGGCTTCCTCACGATGCCCATCGGCATGAATGAGTACATAATGTCCTGGCTCGAGCATTTGTACACCTTGAACCATGGTTTGAGGTGTGTGAACGGTTTGATAACGCAGGTAATCACTCAAGCCACTGGGGTTAACTTTCCTGGGCACAAACCCACTGGCCAATAAAGCCCTTATTTCAGATGCGAATATAATTTTTTGGTCTTGTTCAAAAAGGTAAAGAGGTTTGATCCCCAAATGATCACGCGCAAGCAATAAACTCTGCTTGGTCCGATCCCACAAGGCGAAGGCAAACATGCCATTGAATTTCTTCAAACAATTTATGCCCCAACGAGTATAGGCTGCTAAAATGACCTCCGAGTCTGAACCAGATTGAAAGGGGTAATCACTCAACTCGGCCTTTAATGCCCGAAAATTGTAAATCTCGCCATTAAAAACGAGCACCAAATTGCCATCCGGGCTTAACATAGGTTGGTGGCCTGCGCTCGACAAATCTATGATTGACAAACGGCGATGCCCCAGGGCAATAGGCCCTTCTACCCAGACACCTTCATCATCGGGGCCTCGGTGAGCCAAAGCCTGATTCATACGCTCTATCGGGGCGTACAAGGCTTCATCGTTTACTGCTAGTTTTACTATTCCAGAAATGCCACACATTGGCGAAATTTAGTAGGAAAACCTAAATGTAATTAAAATTCAAAATTTGAATTCTTTAAAAAATACTTACTTTTTAAAAGCTGCAAAATTAGTAGATATTCCCAGCTGTGTTTGGCCTCCAGCTAAATGGTAAACACCTCGACCAAAATCAATCCGAAAACGATTTACCTTCATCCCAACACCAAATGTGAACCCCGCCAAGCTGCTGTAGCCTTGAACCGTCATTTCGCGATGCATCCGGTAATTGTACCCAAAACGCAAGCGGAAATTTTCCCGCGCGCCAATCAACAATTCACCATTAAAAACCAGGTGGCGAAAAAAATTGTCCAGCCAAAGATTAAAATCTGATGGCTCGCTGGGTTCTTCACCCAAAAAAATAGTGCCTGTTTCCAGATTTGGGTCATCATAAAGCAGGTTCCAACGGTTGAGAGAGGTATAAATGAAGGAAAAGCGGAAAGGCAAATATTTGAGTTGTTTGGAAAACCCAATTTGAAGATCGAAGGGCAGCGGCTCTTTTCCAATGCTTGGGTCGTAGGTTGACAATTGTGTGCCGAAGTTCTGAAACACTATGGTGACTGCCGTTCGTTTGGCCGTATCGCGATAAGTAGCAGCCAGGTCGGAAGCCAAACCCAATGAACTGTACTGGCCAAACTGAGAGCTGATCAAACGCAAATTTGCGCCCACATTGAGCCGGTCGTATACAGGGTGCGCGACTCCTGCAACGATGGCGTACTCGGCGGCATTAAAAGTGCCAAGGGTTTGAAAAAATTCATCCGTATGTTCAATTTCACCATAACGGGCGTATTGTACACCGGCGTGCAAAGTAGTGCCTTTTTGACCCAAACGATGGCCATAATTGAAAGCACCATGCTGCATTTGTTTACCAATAAAGCCGTGGTTGAAGGCCAATTGCTGGTGCATTGTGGGATTAAGGGCAGCCGGATTGCTCCAGGCCAGGCTTACATCGTCGTCGATCACCGTAATCAGGTGCCCTCCCAGGCCCGATACTCGTGCAGAGGCTGGAATGCCCAGGAAGGCATAGGTACTTTGCCCTCCCGTGATTTGTGCCTGGATAGAGGTCCAAGCACATATGCCCAGCAATACCAAGTATAGACGAACCTTCATGCTGTAATTGTTTTTCAACCTTTTGATTTTTTACCTTTCCCTTTGGTGCCCTTGCTCTTTTCCTGAGTCCAAACAGTACGACAAATGCCCATGTTGCACTCCATCGTTTTGTAGTGCTGTCCTTGCTCGTCAAAAAACTTGAGCGGGCCATGTTCATTGTCTCCTTCTTTGTAAGTACCTTCTACACTCATCTGACCATTGGGATGGTATTCCTTAAAAGGTCCATTTTCGGCATTGTCCACAAAGAGCACCTCTTCTTTGAGTTGCCCTGTTTCGTAGTATTGTAGCCATTTGCCTTCAATTTTGTTGTCCTCGTAGTTGCACAATACTTTGAGCTGACCGCTGGGGTAGAACGACTTGTATGCTCCATCAAACACATCATTCAGATAAGATTCAACAATCAAGGTATCCCCACTGGGGTAAAACAGG
>JAAFHQ010000970.1 GCA_013298445.1 Chitinophagales bacterium
TTCGTCATTGCTGGTGATGATCACAATGGGCGGGTATTCTGCATGAATTTCCTCCTGGGTTTCTTCAATGAAAAAGCGCTTTTCATCCAGTTCCAGCAATAAATCATTGGGGAAATCCAGATCGGCTTTATCAATTTCATCGATTAACAACACTGCTGGGGCATCGGGTTTGGACGCCAGAAATGCTTTACCTAAAGGCCCGAAACTGCGGTAAGCAATGGGTTCTTGCTTGTTATAAGTCTGAATGTCCCTTAAGCGGCCCAAATGATCATATTGGTACAATCCTTCTTTGGCTTTGGTGGATGACTTGATGAACCATTCAAAGTAGTGATTGCGGTAATTGTCACCTTCCTGTTGATGGTAGAGTTCATACGCCAGTGCCTGGGCTACCCTGGTTTTTCCACAACCAGGTTCCCCACGTAACAAAAGTGGGCGCTGCAAAATACGGGCGTATTCAATGGCGTCGATGAGCTCTTTGCTGGGAAAATAGGGTGCAATGTCTTCTACTAGTTCCTTTTTGGGGGCTTGCACGATGGTGTTGAATTGACTGCCGTCAACGGTATAGCGATGATTTTGAACCAAGGTCGCCAAAGCCTGACCATCATAAGGTGTGTATTTGTTTTCTTTCATTTACAGTCAATTAAATGGTAAGCAATGCGGGATAAATTTCCGGACATTTCATTAAATCACATATTTCAGCAATGGCTTTAGCCATGTAGGGGTCTTTCAGAATTTGCTGTGATTTCTCCTCTTGAATGAGCGAATGGAACAGGTCTTCCTTCGGAAACCGTTTCCCCGTGCTGGCGTGCCAACCATTCCAGATTTGTTCATTCAGTGGTTCAATTAGGTCTAGTGATCGCACATTAAACAAGGGTGGCTGATTGACAAAACCCTGGGTAGTCCAGTTTTTTTGACTCTCCTGGCATTCCTTGTGGATGAAGAATAAAAAAAGGCGATGTTCGGTTTCCTGAAGATGTGAGGTTAGTTCATTCCAGAAGCTTTCAATCGCAATTAAACAATCTCCCTGATTTTTTGAAACATCGTTTAGTACAATGATTAAATCCTGTTGCTTCGTTTTTTGCAGGATTGTTTTACCAATCATCTCTACACCTAAATCCAAATCCACTGACAATAAGGTGTAGGTTAGTATTTTACATAAGTCCTCCTTTGTCAATTTTCCGGGAAGGTAGCTTTTAACCGAAACAACGTTAGGTTTTATGTTGCCTGCAATCCTGGGGTTTGCATAGCGTAGCAGTTTTTTCACCAACAGTTCTTGAGCACAATAAGGAGAGCCTTCAATCAACATCAGGTTGTGCTTCCCAAAGCGGAAAGCAAGTTCATTGTCCTTCGACTCAAAAGGCAAACGCTGCTTGGTGAAATTAAGCTCATCCAATTCATCTGCTAGAATGGCCTTGGTGCTGGTAATTTTTTGGGAAATAGCTTTAGCACAAAATTCATTGAAGGCAAATTCAAGGCTTTCGAGTGCAGCAAGTTTCATCAAACTTGTGCGTGGGCCGGGATATATTGGAGCGTCTTCTCTTTCCAGTTGGCTGGCTATTTGGGTGAAGGTTTTAGCCGTGTCACCCGTACAGCCCAAAAAAAGCAAAGGTACCTTGGTTAAAAAGGGGTTTAACCATTCAAATTTTTTGAAAAAAGCAGGAGTTTCCTCCGTCAATAAAATGATCACCTGTTCTACATTGGCCACGAACTCCTCTTTCTTGTCTTCTAAAAGAATATCTGCAAACGGAAAAACCAGAACGCCTTGATCTTGGTAAAAAAGGTTTTCGATGAGTCGGTAATATTTGTCATTTTCGTGGTTGTCCTCAACAATAACCAGAATTTTGGTTTTGATGGTAGGCTCGAAATACCGCTGAATGGGTCGCTCAATCAGATACCAATTGTCTACAAATACATCTTCCTTAAAAGATAAAGTCCAGGTTGATTCCCCATGGTCATCCCATTTAACAATCGAACGTCCTTTTTTTACATTTCGATAACCTACACTTTTTATGTCAGCAAAAGAATCTACTGTTTGATCAAAGGCAAGTTTAAGATTTTTGCCAGCATGCAAGCTTTGATAAAATTTCTCGGCAAATTTTGCCGCAGTTAAATCACTGACTTTACTCCTAGTTTCTATGACAGCTTTTATATGATCACATTCTGCAAGCAACATTTCCCCCAATGTTTCTGAGCTGCAACTATTCAAAAAAACGAGTTCAAGCTTTTTTTGATATTTGAAAAAATTGACCAAGTTCTGGTTGCTGAGCATTCGGTTCCCTGTCCCATCTTGCTGCAAATACAATTGCTCACCATCGGAGTGACCACAGTAATGGAAAACATTGATCTCCTTGTGCCTTTCATTAGGAGAATTGAACTTATCGAACAACTTTTCAAATGTGGATTCTTGTACTTGGTCCAGTCCTATTTTTCCTTTTTTGATAGAGTCGTACAATGCTCTTTCAATCCCATCTCGTTCGTCTTTAAGATGATCTAAGTATTCTTTGTTGTTATTGACCTGAGCGCTTGCAAGTAAAATTCGCTTCAAATATGGCATACGTTTAGGGTGAAGTTGGCATGAGGTTTCAAATGATCAGGAAAAGATAGTAATTAAGGATGAGTTTTAAAAAAAATCTCACCGAGTTCAGTTTTTTTATTAAAAATAGTAATGTCTACACAGCTAGTGGCTTCAAATTGTGAGAGATAGGTATCCCGTTAAATAATTGAAACCGAAT
>JAAFHQ010000971.1 GCA_013298445.1 Chitinophagales bacterium
ATCACCCGCAAACACTTCACCTCTACGCGCTCCCTGGGCGCTGGCGAGCTCTGGATGTACCACCTGAGCGGTGGAAAAGGCATCCAGCTCACCCCCCGCAAAAACGACCAGCAAGACCTCAATGAGCCCAGCGCCTCACCCGATGGCCGCTACGTTTATTACAGTGAAGACATCTACCCAGGAGGTTTTTTCCAATACAACAAAGACCCGAACAACCAGATTTTTGCGATCAAACAATTCGATCGGGAAACCGGGAAAATGGAAACCGTCACGGGGGGGGCAGGTGGTGCCGTACGCCCACAAGTATCGCGCAGCGGAAAATTGCTGGCCTACGTGCGGCGGGTGCGCACCCAATCGGTGTTGTATATCCGCAACCTGGAAACCGGGCGTGAATGGCCGATTTACCACAAATTGTCCAAAGACCAACAGGAATCCTGGACCATCTTTGGTTGTTATCCCGGCTTCGCCTGGTCACCCGACGACCAATCCATCATCATTTGGGCCAATGGCAAAATCAATAAAGTGGACGTGAATGGCTTTAACCAGTCGGTCGAAATTCCTTTCACCTGCCAGGTCAATCAAAGAATTTACGATGCAGTTCGTTTCAAACAGGCCCTGAATCCCGCCAACTTTGACGCCAAAGTGATCCGCAATGCCGTGACTGCCCCGAATGGCAAATACGTGGTGTTCAACGCAGTGGGTTACCTGTGGAAAAAAGACCTGCCCTCGGGTACCCCCCAACGTTTGACCAAAGGAAGCGATTTTGAGTTCGAACCTGCTTTTTCGCCCGATGGCAAGTCGCTGGTTTTTGTGACCCACAATGACAGCACTTCTGGTACCCTGCAACGCCTGCAATTGGATGGTGGTACCCTTACAAAATTGAGTAGCGACCCGGGCAATTACCGCAATCCAGTCTATTCCAACGATGGCCAAATGCTGGTATTCCGCAAAGACGGTTCCAGCTCCGCGATGGGCCCAGCCAATACCGCCAAACCGGGAATTTATGTGATGAAGGCAAGCGGTGGCCCAGCTACTTTTGTCAAAGCTCAGGGCGAAGACCCCCGCTTCAACCTCAAAGGGGACCGCCTCTACTACAACGCTGGCAGCATGATGGCCAGTTGCAAACTGGATGGCTCCGACGAGCGCATTCACCTGCGCAGCACTTACGGCAGTCAGTTTACCCTCTCGCCAGATGAAAAATGGATCGCTTTTGTGGATTTGCACAAGGTGTACATTGCCGCCTTTCCCCATTCTGGAACGACGCTGAATCTGGGCAGCAGCACTGCTGATTTTCCAGTCAAACAGGTGGCTAAGGATGCGGGGATCAACCTGCATTGGAGTGCGGATAGCAAGTCACTGAACTATACCCTCGGCAATCAATACTTCAACATACCACTAGAAGACCGCTTTGAATTCATCGCGGGCAAACCCGATTCGAGCTTCAAAATGCCCGAAAAAGGAGTTGACATTGGCCTAAAAGTGTCCATGGACAAACCTACCGGCCTGATCGCCTTCACCAATGCCCGCATCATCACGATGAAAGGGGAGCAGGTGATTGAAAAAGGCACGGTATTGGTGGAAGGCAACGTCATCAAAGCAGTGGGTGCCGCATCAGCTGTAAGTATTCCGAAGGAAGCCAAGGTCATCAATTGCGCTGGCAAAACGATCATGCCGGGTCTGATCGATGCCCATGCCCACCCAGGCCATTTCAACTCGGGTTTGACGCCTGAAAAATACTGGCCTTATTACGTAAACCTGGCTTATGGTGTAACCACGGTCCACGACCCTTCAGCCAATACCGAATGGGTTTTTGCCATGAGCGAACTGCAAAAAGCGGGTGCCATTGCCGGGCCTCGGGTGTTCTCAACGGGAACCATTCTTTACGGTGCGGAAGGCAACTTTAAAGCGGTGGTCAACAACCTGGAGGACGCTCGCAGCGCCATCCGCCGCACCAAAGTGTTTGGAGCTTTTTCGGTAAAAAGTTACAACCAGCCGCGCCGGGAACAACGCCAAATGATTCTGCAAGCGGCCCGGGAATTGGAAATGGAAGTGGTGCCTGAAGGTGGCTCTTTCTTTTACCACAATATCTCCATGATCCTCGACGGGCACACCACTCTGGAGCACAACCTGCCCATCCACGTGTTGCACAATGACGTAATCCAGCTTTGGAAGCAGTCCAATACGGCTTACACGCCCACCTTGATTGTGGCCTACGGCGCAGTCACTGGCGAATATTACTGGTACCAACACAGCAACGTTTGGGAAAAACAACGCTTGCTGACCTACACGCCGCGCAGTGTGATCGATACGCGCAGCCGCTACCGCACCATGATTCCCGAGGAGGAATACGAAAAAGGGCATATCCTGATCTCTCAACAGTTGAAAAAACTGATGGATGTGGGGGTAAAAGTCAACATGGGTGCCCACGGCCAACTCAATGGGCTCGGGGCCCACTGGGAAACCTGGATGATGGCGCAAGGCGGCATGAGCAACCATCAGGCGCTTAAAACCGCGACGATCAACCCGGCGCTCAGCCTTGGCTTGGACGATCACATTGGCTCTCTGGAAGTAGGCAAACTGGCCGACTTGCTGGTGCTGGACAAAAACCCGCTGGAGAACATCCAAAACACCGAATTCATCCGCTACACCATGGTCAATGGCCGCTTGTACGATGCGGAATCGATGAACGAGGTGGGCAATCAGCCGAAAAAACGAAGCAAGTTTTTAT
>JAAFHQ010000972.1 GCA_013298445.1 Chitinophagales bacterium
GCTGGTTGGTGGGCGAATCTTTCCGGGAAAGCACCACTATGCAAAATTCAATGTAGAGGAAAATAACGGAAAATTTCACATCGACTTCAAAAGTTCAGACGACACTGTAACTTCAATCGATGCCACTGAAACAGTGGAATTTAGCGACACTTCCATTTTTGAAACTTTAGACAACGCTTCGGCCTTTTTTGAAAATGGAGACCTTGGATACTCGCCCAACAAAGACAAATTTGATGGGCTTAGGTTAAAAGCATACAAATGGGAAGTGAGACCACTGGATGTGTTGAAAGTAAAATCCAGTTTTTTCGAAAACGAAGCAATTTTCCCAAAAGGTTCGGTGACCTTTGACAATGCATTACTAATGACTAATATCGAACACGAATGGAGAAGTGAAACGGACAAATGAGCACCACAGGGTGAAGAAAATCCAGTATTGAAATTGTTGAAGGAGATTGCGGAAAGGGAGTGAAGAGGATAATTTCCCGATACAGTGCTCATATACCTATCAACAACAACCCAAATGATTCCTACCCGACCATGAAACCATTATTCGCGCTAACAATCATTTTTTTGACCTTGGGGTTGCAAGCACAGACCAATCCCTATTTGAAGGACCTGAGTGCCTTAAAAACCATCCTGCAAAAAACGCCTTCCTACGAATCACAAATAAAGGGTAAACAATTGGCCCTCTACAATGACCTGTATGATCGCTTGGTTACAGATACGGCAAGTAAGGTGAATAGCTACAAATATTTCTACAACCTGGCACAACTGATTTTCCCCTTGAAGGACAATCACCTTGCGTTTTACCAGATTCCTGATTATGAAAATTTCAAAGACCAAGAGCGTATTGAGCAATTCATTACCACCAAAGAATTCCAGGATTACCCCAAATATGTGGGCAATCTGGATTCACTAAAATCAGCATTAGCCGCAAAATCCCTTGATTCCGTTGAGGGTATTTATCACTATGGTCAATTTTATTCAGTTGGATTGTTCAAGAGCAGCAACAAGGAATACATCGGCGTGGTACTGGAATCAGTGGTCTCTTTATGGCAAAAAGGGCAGATTGCCATACATCTTTACGAATATGCACCGAACTTGTTCAAAGCGATATACGGACACCCGCTAACTAAAACCTTTATACTTCAGCCAGTTGAAAAATATCAAAATCAGGCATTGCTTAACTCTTACTTTTATAACTCGTACGCTCAAAGTATTTATGCTAAACAATTGCCACAAGTTGATTGGGTCAACCTGCCTAAAAATGCACCAAAGTTTGAGCTGAGACAAGTAGCTGACGACATCCAATACTTATTGGCAAGGACTTTTCAGGCTGATCGTTCGAATGCACAAAAGTCGACAATTTTCCTTGATTCGATTAAAACCGCCCTGACCGCAGCAAATCTTATTTTAGACCTGAGAAACAACGAAGGTGGTGCGAAGAAAATGGCCAGGAAATATGTTCAACTCATCCAGGAATACGCCAAAAAAGGCAATGTTTTTATTTTGATCAACAATGAAACCTTGAGCCAGGCAGAAATACTCACCTTGCGCTTGAAAAAATTTAAAAACACCAGAACTCTTGGGCAAACAACAAAAGGGATGTTGAGCTACGGAAGCAATTACGGGAAACGGGAAAAATTGCCCAGCCAACATTTTGAGATTTATGTAACAGATATGAAAGGCCCGGCAAAACTATTGAAGTACGAAGATGTCGGGATCAACCCGGATATTTTCCTGAATGAACATGCTAACTGGATTGAACAGGCAATCACAATCATCAGGAGGTTGTAAATCGCACAAATCTTAGAGTGAAAAAAATCCGGTATTGAAATTGTTGAAGGAGATTGCGGAAGGGGAGTGAGAGGGATGACAGTATCTAAAGATCTACCCCCCAATAAATACCTTTCAAAGGAATCTCCATACCCATTGACTGCAAGGGGATGAGGGCATCTTGCCCAACGTAATCCGTCATGCTCCAGAGGTTTTCTTTTTCTCGAAAATAGCGCGTGACCACCTGTTCGGTTTGGCTGATGATGAGGTATTCTTTAAAAGTAGGAATGCTGCGGTACTGTTCAAATTTGGAAGAGAGATCGTAAGCCTCGGTACCGTCTGAAGAAACTTCTACTACCAACAAGGGATTGGTGATGATGTCTCGGCGGTTTTTGTAGTAGTTAGGTTTATCGGCAATGGCTACCGCATCCGGATATACAAAGCGGTTGTGCTTTTCAATCCAGACCTTCATGTCGCTGGTGTATATCTTGAAAGCTAGGTTACGCGCTTCCAGGGCCTTGCCCATTTCAATGATGATGCGTGCGCAGATTTCGTTGTGCACATCACTTCCTCCCGCCATTTCCCGTATTTTGCCATTCCAATACTCGTGTTTGGTGAGGCTATTGGATTCCATTTCCAGGTAATCCTCAATGCTGTACCGACTTGTCGCGATTGTCATGGTTGTCAATTTGACGCAAATTAAATAAAAAAAGCTTTGGAAGCAATATTGTGAACTTGTGTTGGGGTGGCACTTGAAATGCCGACCTACAATTCGTTTGGTCATCAACCTCACTACTCCAACAATTATGTGAAAGTGTAGCCACAAATTGCACAAAGTCCTCATTTTAATCGCCCTTCCCCCAACTCCAGTTTTGCCACAGCCCAAAAAACTTCACTTCATGCCTTTTTTTCGGAACTTCGCAAAGCCCCAGCGCGTTGGC
>JAAFHQ010000974.1 GCA_013298445.1 Chitinophagales bacterium
GAATCAAAGCAATGATGGGGGCAAAACCTGGACCGACATCGAGTCCATCCCAACCACCCAATTTTACCGCATCGACTACAATCCGCATTTTCCCAATCGTTACTACGGTGGCGCCCAGGATCATGGTACTGTGCAGGGCAATGCCCTGAATCAGGATTGGCAGCGCATCGAAGGTGGAGACGGTTTCCAAATGCGTTTTCATCCATTTGATCCGCAGATCGTCTGGGCGCAAACCCAAAACGGCACCCTGCGGGTCAGCAACAATGGGGGTAGTTATTTTCAACTGGCCTTGCAAGGCATCAACCGCAGCGACCGGGTCAACTGGGACGCCCCGCTCATCCTGAGTAGCCACGATCCCGAAATATTGTATACAGGTACGCAAAAAGTCTACCAAAACAGCACTGGCTTAGCCGTGTTTTGGCAAGCGATTAGCCCTGATTTGACAGATGGCGATGTCTTTGGGCGTAATTTTCATACCATATCTTGTCTGGCGGAATCGCCACTCAATCCGGACTTGATTATGGCGGGGACAAGCGATGGTAATGTTTGGTGTACCACAAACACCGGAGTTTCCTGGAATCGCATCGACCCAGGGCTACCCGAGCGCTACGTCACCGCGGTGAAAGCCTCACCGAGCAATGAAAACACGCTGTATGTCAGCCATTCCGGGTACAAGGACAATGACAATCGGCCACACCTGCACGTCAGTCGCAATTTGGGAAAAACCTGGTCTTCTGCAGCAGGCGACCTTCCGCCATTGGCCATCAACGACTTCATTGTTCTGCCGGGTTATCGTGACAATGTTCTGTTTGTTGCCACCGATGGCGGGGTTTATGCCAGTGTGAATGCAGGCAAAAACTGGTATCGACTTGGGGCCAATCTACCCATCATCGCCGCTTACAGTTTGGCCTGGAATGTGGCACGGAACGAATTGGTGGTGGGAACGCATGGCAAATCCATTCTGGCTTATCCGCTTCAATCCTTGCTCAGTAATGTGGTGACCAGTGCGCCACAGGTCAATTTACCACAGCATTCGCTCAAAGCCTATCCCCTACCCTTTGGAACTAGTCTGAACCTGGATTGGGAATCGCCAGAGCAGCAATCGAGCTGGACCCTCAAAGTGTTTGATGCAAATGGGAAAATTATTTTGGCCCAAAACCTGGGTAGCAATGCGTTCAACAAGCTGCAATTAAAAACAGAATACTGGCAAAAAGGCTTGTATTTTATTCAGATCAGCAATGGGAGGGCGCAAATTTCTCGCAAAGTGATTAAGGGTTAACGCGAAATTTAACCTTGTGTTTACAAATTTATTGGGTTTAATTCATGGGGTGATCAAACTTTTAATGAGTTGATTTACAAATTCTCAATTTTATTTACGTTTGATGAATGTTAAATTCTTTGAATTGTCGGCTATTGGCGGTTAAAGCTTTGCTTACCTCTTGCGCTCGTGCTGAATAGTGCGCAACTCTGCATTATAATTGTTAAAAAGCCTACTAATCAATATTTTGGATTATCAGCTACTGGATGTTTTAAGATTCTTTGCAGTACTAATAACTACTATGGAAGACGGCGATCTGAATAACATAACCCTCATGATGAAGGCAGGCGTAGCTTTTTCATCATCTAAATCAACTTATTATGCAAAATAATTTGACAATGTTAATGGTGTTGATCTCCCTATTTGTATATTCTGAGGCAAGGACACAAACTTTTTTGCCTTTTCCCACTAAAAATGCTGAATGGAGTGCAGTAGTCACACAAGTCGGCGACTATGATCCAATTTACACTACCTCTCATTATGCTCCCCAAGGAGACACTATCATACAAAATAAGGTTTTCACAAAGTTATATGTCAACACAGGCAGAGTATTTAATATTGACGTCGCTAAATACATTGGCGCTTATATCAATGAATCAAAACGAGTATTTTTCATAGACAAAGGCAAACTTAATCCACGATTATTGTACGATTTCAATGTTCCTATTGGTTGGATTGCTAGAACTTTTCGTAATTGTGATACAAGTGAAGTTGGATGTAGATTCAATCAGCTTACTTCCATTGACACAGTCATGTATGATGATCATATCAAACGAGCAAGATATAATTTTGACTGGTTTTCAAAACAGTTCAATGGAAGTATTGCCCTCCTAGGTAGTCTTAGGCATTCTTGGATAGAGGGCATTGGAAGTACACTTGGCTTTTTCCCGGAACCAAGTAATAGTCTATTTTCTCCAGTTACTCCTCAATCTTTTAAGGACTTACTTTGCTTTAAACTGAGTGACACGTTAATATACACACATCCTCTTTTGTATAAAGGTGAATGCTATATAGATGTTATTAGCGACGTGAAGTCTTTAAATGATTCTAAGCTCGTAAATATTTATCCAAATCCTGCCTTTGAAAAGCTTTTTGTTCAACATGATTTAACCGTAAGCAAAAACAGTGCAAGTATTTTTCTAATTGATATGATGGGGCGAGTAGTTTTAGAAAAAACACTAGATGCTTCCTTTATTCAATTGGATGTTTCAAACATATCTCATGGCATTTATTTTGTCCAAATTCTTTCTAAAGAAGGGCAGGTAAGTGTTTGTAAAAAAATAATAAAGTCAAATTAACTATCGGAAAAAGAAGGAATAGGTTGAAGTACAGAGGCTGATTCAAAACTTGCATTGGAGATCAGCCTCTCTGATTTGCACACCAAATTTTCCTTTTT
>JAAFHQ010000973.1 GCA_013298445.1 Chitinophagales bacterium
TTTTGATTTGGTCAGTCCTGCTATTGCAAAATTTCCATCACGGGTTATGATCAGGTCTAGGGCCTCTTCATAGTCTTTCTCACCATAGGTTTGCGACCACACTTCGGCGCCACGTGCATCAACTTTAGCCAGGTAAATTTGGTTTCCTTTGCGGGAGTTTCCACTGAATAAAGCACCGCCATCATTAGAAAGTACCAAGCCACTTAAAATTCCATATTTGTCCCGGCCCAGTTGTTTTTCCCAAATCATCTCATACTTAAGACTGAGCTTAACCAACCAGGCATCGCCTTCTTTTTGGTCATTTTTAAATCCAGCCAATACCATTGCTGAACCATCGGGCAGGATTTCGATTTGGCGCAATTCATCTTTCCCTACCCCCCCGATGCTCTTTTCGTCAATCTTTCGCCCTTTTTCATCAATCAATAGGATCCAGCCATCGTGGTCACCTTTGCCAATCGACTCGGTGTAACCCACTAATAGGAAAAAGCCCTGAGGAGTTTGAGCAATGTCGTAAATGACATCATCTTTGGCACCACCAAAACGCACTTCTTTCACTAGCGTTCCTGTACTATAATTAAGGATGGCTAACAATCCATCCTTACCCCCTTGGGATTGTGCGCTGCTTTCCCCTACCGCAATGACCGAACCATTACCAGCCTCAATAACCCTGTGAAATACATCACCTACATTACCAAAGGATTTGGCCCAAACAGGTTTGATATCTTGAGCAGTTGAACTAAGTGATAAAAAAATACCACCAAGCAGTACGATGAGCTTGTTCATTATGGAAAAGATTTAGGCTTTTTGCCGACTCGTTGGGAAAATTAGTAAATCCACATACTTTAACAATGTTGATCAGGCTTCAACAGACTGTGCGGGAACTAGTGTCGTAGTATTCAAAACTTCATTGTGCAAAGGAAATACCGTTTGCATCAAAATGCAAGGTAAAACTAACACTTTCCGTGAATTTTTGAATACTCTAGGTCCACAATCTCTATTTGGCTTCTACTTCCAGCAGCAAGGGGACGATGTAGCCCTCTCCTCGTGTAGAAGCTTCAAAAGCCATTCTTTGTGGATGATAACGAATATCACTAGGTGGAATCGCATGTCGGTTAAGTGTTCTTAACAAATGTTGCCAAAAATCACCTTGATATTGGGTCAAAGCTTGGGCCAAACCCTTCAAGTCATTGATGGGACGCTGTGTATAAAGCACAATCAGACGGTCAGTGCCCGGGTTGGCAATCTTCAAGGCTTTGTTCGGGCCGGGCACGGTCAAGGTGCTGCCCTGGTTGAGGACTAGGGCACTCTCATTTTGCCCGGTAAATTTTCCATTCAAAGCCTCCTGACGTGGGAAATGTACGTGGATTTGCCGTTGGGCATCAATGCTGAGTACGTACAGGTATTCCTCGGCTTTAAGGGTACTCACTTCCAATTGAAACAATTGCCCGACTGGCCAATCGGTTTTTTTGAGCACATAGCGGCCATTTTGGAAACGGACGCTGTCCAACTCAAACTGCGCTTGGTTGCTATAATTGTCGTAGCCAGTAAAATGCTGGAAGCCGAAGGCCCCACCCAACTGGACCAATGGGCGGGTTTCCGCTGATGTAGGGTTGCCTGCTTGGCTAGCAGCTTGCATCCCCGACTGTGTATTACTCAATTGAATGATGTAAGCGTATTTGCAAAATTGGGCAAAATGCTCGTATTTCACCCAGATGTAGCCTTTGTCACCCCAGTTTTGGCCCCAACTGTTCAAAAGGCGAAAAGCACCTGCGCGGTCGTCATAGCCCACCACCACCATGGCATGCCCACCAGCAGGCGTAACGTTGCCAATTTCTGGCCACCAAAATTTTGCATTGGCCAGGTTGTAAAAATTGCGACGTACATTCATACCAATGATTACAGCCTTGAATCCTGCCAGGGCATTTTTGACTTGTTTGACTTTGATTTCGAAGGATGCGTCGCTTTCAAAAAGGGTCAGATAGTCACTCACTGCAAAACGAGTAGCGGTTTGAGCCAGGTTTGGAGCAGGAGCCTTTTGGCAATCGTTGACGTCGAAATCAAATTCTTTGGCGAGGCAATCACCTCGGTCTTTCAGGAAACGTAGTGCGTCGGTCAATCGTGCACCTTTGGCACAATCCTGTTTGACTTGGTTGAACACAAAAAGTGCTGAATGGGCATTTTCATTGATCAATTGGCGATCGGTGCAGCGATTGTGAATGGCGCGTTGGATGGTCATGCCCGCATAACCTACCGCCCAGCCGACACAGGAATAGATGTCACCTTGATGGCGGACTTCGGGACAAAAATTTTCTAAACTCACCGCAACAGGCAAATCTGCTTTGCTATTGACCTGGGCATCCAGGCGTTGGGTTTGATTGTAGGTGTTTTCATCGTCGAGGATCAATCCGCCAGGGAACTCTTGAGCAAAGGAGTGAACCAGCAAGAACAAGTTGCAAAGGATGAGGAAAAACAGGCGTTTCATTTTTTGAAAGTTTTAGGGTGGAGTTCAGGCCTTAGGGACGGAAATAAAAAATGTTCCAGGGTAACCCGTAATCTTGGGGCTGGAAGCGAAGTAAAAACGCAAGCAAAGTGCGTTTTTACTTCGGATCTATTCCTTAATTGTTGTTTTTAACTGGAGGAGGGACCGTTTCTTTGACTTTAGGCGGCACTGCCCCAGGTTGATTCTTCACAGGTTGTTTACCGGGTGGTAGAGC
>JAAFHQ010000975.1 GCA_013298445.1 Chitinophagales bacterium
CTTTCACCTGCATCAGGTAGATCCCAGCAGGCAGGCTGGAAAGGTCAAAAGCCAACAAACGACTATCGGCATCGCGATTCTGCATGGTTTGAGTTTGCAGAATTCGGCCTTCGGTGCTCATTAAAATGGCTTGGGCACGTCCAGCGGGTAAACCTTCGAGTTGAACATTGATTTGATCGCCAGTTGGATTGGGGTAAATGCTCATGCGGATGTTGCTCTGCAAATCGCGAGTGGAACTAATCACCGAACCCGGCTCAACCAGCGTGCCCCGAGAAGTAGCTTTGTTACACACTTTATCACCCTCCGCAGTAGTGAGGCATACCTGGCCATTGTAATTCACCAGGTCCATAAATTCAATGTTGTCGATGAACCAGCCTTGGGTGCGAATCGCGCCATTGGCAGGATCATCGTTGGAACCGAAGCGGAAGCGTACCTGAACCTGCTGCCCGGCATATTTCTTCAAGTCGACATAAGTTGGTACAAATTGGCCGGTAGAACCAGAAAAGCCGCGCAAACGTGGAACCGAAAAGGTAGTATAAACCACCGGGCGAGTATACCCATTGCGGAAAATCAAACTATCCGGGATGTATTGCCAGGTGCTGCCGCCATTGGTAGATACTTCTAAAATACCCGCATCCAACGCCGATTCGATGCTATAATCCTGATAAAAACGCAGTACGGGTTGGGTGCCGCTAATCCGAATGGGCTCTTTTAGGTACAAAGCCTGATCCACGGAGACACGGCCGCCAGGAACAGTCCAGGCTTTGGTACCTTTAAACGCCTTGGTTGTGCTGATTCGGAAAGTATCCTGCCCATCGATGGACAATTTGGCCCACATGCTTGTAGTTCCTTCAACGTCGTCGAGTGCTTGTCGAACGGAAGGACGATTGCGGTTGCTAACGGCGAGGTAGCGAATGATTTTGCTGGCTCCAGGAGCTAAAGTTCCAATCTCGAAAGAGGCAATTCCATTGCTTACCGTGGTTTTGTTCGAACCAGACACCGATACCTGGATCAAACTTAGGCCATTCGGCAATTCATCATTCAACACGGCAGCATTGACTGGAGTATCTTTGTGGTTGTACACCAGCAAGGTGACGTTTATGGTGTCGCCAGCACTGATATTCCCATCAACCAGTTTTTCAACTTTTAAGGTTTTGATGCATTCCGGGCGATTGTCAAAGGCTTGCAGGCCGTCATTGCGGTTGCCACTACTGCCCTGATCGGCACTCCAGCCCAGGCCACGCCGAGCGAAGACTTCCCAGATCAAACATTCGTTAGCACCACCGTTATTGAGTGCATCAGCGGCAATGATGGCGTTGCGGCCATCAATAAAACCAGGGCTACAGTTTTGCAGTTTCATGCCGTCCATGACCAATTGAATGGCTCGGTTGTTGCCTCCTTTTCCACGGTACAAATCAGGATCCCAGCCATATTTGTCGACCATGGCCCAATACAAATCCCAGAGGGTAGCAGCCCATACTTCGCCCACCGGGTGCGGGAAACTGGTGCCAATGATATCGTCGTAAACCTGTCCATTGATTTTGAGGTCGGTTGAATAGGGCAGCCGACGGATACCTGTTCCATCCAGGCCTTCGTAAAGTACATAATTCCCTACTCCACGAGCTGATTTGCCATTTTGGCCAGGAGTTACTGTAGTGACCAGCGCAAAAAAATCACTCCAGCCTTCACCCATCTGTTCGTCATTGTTCAAACACGATGACACCGATGGTCCTCCAGTCAGACGAATCGAGATGCCGTGGCCGTATTCATGTGCAATAATGCCGTTGTCAAAACTTGCGTCAATCGAGTCGGGGCCAGTGATTGCTGGTGCTACCAACGTCAACTGTACTTTTTCCCTGGCCATCGCTTGTTTCATCAACTCACAGTCGCCAGCGCGCATACCTACTACCGGGATGGTCACACCACTTACAGTTGGGTCATCCGCCAAACCTCCCGGCAGCGTATTTTCAAAATTACAGACCACGCAAGCGACAGCCCCGGCATTTTGAGCATTCTTGGCCTTGGTTTTAAAGGTGCAGGTGCCCCGATCGATCAGCACAATTTTTCCTTGCAGGTTGGCTGGGTTCAACAAAGTTTGGCAGCCCAGATTGGCCGCTCCCGTTCCATCTACCCCCACGGCTACCTCCGCAGTAACCGGGGTTGTGGTTAATCGTTTGCCAAAACTTGCGCCCCGCACCGGATATTTTCCAGCAATACCGGCTGGTGCATCAATAAAAGCACTACCCGCAGCAGCGTTCCAAATGAACATTTGCATCCTGGGGGGATTGCCGTCTACACCTGTGGCAAAGTTGGCATTGTTGGTATCCGTGCCATCCTGGGCTTCCGAATTCACTGCATCATTAGGGCGGCCGCCGCGCCCATAATTGTTTTGTTGAAAATTGCCAGCAGCTTCATTGAATCCATATTGATAAGTGAAATCGTGCATGATGTTGTTCATATAAAACAACTGGGTGATGGCCGCTGCCCTTGAATTGCTAGGCTGTAAACTAGGGTTGAAGGAATAGTTAAAAGTAAGATTGGCACCACCATTGGGCACCACTATGGTATCGGGTCGGTTGTCGGCATTTTGATCCAGGTAGGAGTAGGTGTTGTTGCCCCGGGTAATGTTATATTCCGCCCCTGGTGTGCCATTGGTATCGTGCCAGCCGTAAGGGGAAGCAGTGGCATCCGCAGGATTTGCAACAATTTTTC
>JAAFHQ010000976.1 GCA_013298445.1 Chitinophagales bacterium
TCAGCAACCTATTCTTCTACCGGGCTCAAAGAAGTAGTCAACGATTGTAAAAGTTGTAACTACCACGATGTGAAACGGGTAACGATCCCTATGCTGACGCGGAGCTCCTCCTCGGGTGGTGGCAGTGGCGGCGGTGGTGGTGGTAGCTGGGGTGGAGGTTCTTCTGGTGGTGGCGGCGCAGGTGCAAGCTGGTAAAAAAAGCAGGGAACCGCTTGACAGAGCACTCGGTTTTGTACTATATTTACAGCCCATTAGAAATTGTTTAGCCGCTCTAGCTCAGTTGGTAGAGCAACGCATTCGTAATGCGTAGGTCGAGGGTTCGAGTCCCTTGGGCGGCTCATGGAAAAGTTTTAAAGGGAAGGACTGCGAAAGTGGTCCTTTTTTATTTTTGCACATTCAATGCCTTCAGCTTGTTGACTCCCAACAGTTGGGTATCGTTGATCCAGAAGAGGATGTATGGCTTCAACTGTTTTTGCAAGATTTAGAGTTGTTGACCTTTGTTTTTGTTATGCTGCATACATGGAGGTTTCTTCATAGCATTTCACCCTTTCTCGAATTGCTCAACCAACCAATTCAACCACGGCATAAAATCGTCAATAAAAGAGCGACCGATGGCAAGGGGGGTGTATGCGAACGTAATAATTTTTCCAACGTGCTGCTCTTCAACCGCGTTCAGGATTAAATAACTGTCAATGGCACAACCTTCTGTGTATAAAAATTTACATCCTTTTCTTAGATCGCCACTGTAGTCTACACCCTGAAATTCCGTTCCATCCTCGTATTTCATAAACTCGCCATCCCGTTTAAAATCGTTTAAATCGAATGGTTGTTTGTAGTCTTCTATTTGGCTTATGTCGTTGTAGGACAACCCGTCAAATCCGTATCCCGGCCCCGCTCCGCCGTTGCCAATAGTGAGTATGAACTCCCGATAATCCTCGGGCAAACGCCGCCCCAGGGCTTGTTCAAATGACTCGACTAAGCTTAAATCAGCTACGGGAGCCATTGCATACCCAGGTCCGTAGCTCCCTTGCTTGGCTGCGCCAAAAACTTGGAAATAAGAGTCATTTTGGCGCAGCAAGGCTAGTTTTTTAAGAATATCTGTTTTCGGTATCATGTTTTTGCTTGCAAGCATTTACTTCACACTAACAGATGTGTCGTTACATTTATTTTTATTTTGTAAAATGTTAGGCGTTCCAAAACCAATACTTGTGGTCATTGATTAACTACGTGATTCTAAGATCGCCCTACTTACTCATCAGCGGCAAACCAATAAACGGCTTCCTCTTCCCATCCCCTCCACTGTACCCCACAAACAAACTCTGCCCCTCAAAATCCTCAAAATACTCCACTCGGAAAGGATGCAGACCTTTTTTCAAGGCAATATCTCCACCCCGTGCACGCTCCTCATGCGAACCATCATTGTCGACCACCAGTTGATCATGGATATACAATTTGGAACCATCATCGGAGCGGGTGTAGAAATAATATAGATCATCCGCAGGAATGTCTACAAAACCCTCGTAAACAATTGCGTAGTGATCAATCCGTGCCCCAGCCAGGAGTTCCACATTAAAGTCTTGTACCGTACCCGTTCTCAGTGGGGTCAAAGTTTTAAAATCGGGTAAAGTCTGGAACTTGCCCTCGTAAAAGCGAAAAGCCATGCCCGTTTTGCTGGGCTTGGTTTGGGTAGGCTCCAGTGGGGCGACTTTGCGGTAAACCTGTTGCCAGGTATTGCTGGCCGCTCCATTTTTGGTGTTGAAATAGCGAACTTTTAAGGTTGTCGTGTTGCTGATCGAGATGGGCGCCTGGTAAGTTTTGGAGTTTAGGCCTGGTTCTGTACCATCCAGGGTGTAGCGCATGCTCAGTCCAGTTTGGGGCTGCTTGAGTTCAATGGTTTTGGTCGTTAAAAAAATGCTGCGCTCCTCCACCGCGGGGCTTGGTGGGGTAAAATCCACAATAATCGGCAAAGTACCTTCCAAACGGTAAGGTGCTTCCATAAAAGGGGAAGGCAAGGACATTTGCCAGTCTAACTCCAATGGCGCGGCTTTGTCAAAAGTCGCATTACCAATGGTGCCTACTTCAAAATTCAGCTGATGATTGCTTTGTGGCGCAATTTTTACCTTGAACTTACCTTGATTGGAGCTGAGTTGGTGATGGTGGTACAAATGGCTGTCAAAATACAAGGTATCGAGGCCACTATTCTGGATATTCAGTAGAACCTGTGCACGACGGGCGTCAATTTTGAGCAGTTGTGGTTTGAAATTCACCGCATCCAGCATGGCTTTGGCTTTGGCCAGGCCGGCATCGTCCACAATGTCGTCGTTGTGGATGCCGCTCAGGGCCAGGTTGACCAGTTCAGGACCTTCATCAGTAAAAGTAACCCAGGTGACGTGATCAAACTCCTGAAAGCGGGGCCCCCGCAACTGGCTTCCGCCACCCGTCGAAGCCAGGATGTAATAATTGCGGTTGTTGCGCTGGGTTTTGAGGTATTGGTGGTTGTGGCCGGCTAACACGGTATATGGTCGGGATTGTAGTGCCGCTTCAATTTCAGTAAAGCCGTTAAAATCTTTGTAGTTCCACACCGGATGGTGCATGTACAGCATCGTCCAACGCACTTGAGGGTTGTCGGCGATGGCTTTTTTGACATAATCAATCTGGTTGCGGCTGATGCTGAGACCATCGCCATCGTTGGAATCCATGGCAATGAAC
>JAAFHQ010000977.1 GCA_013298445.1 Chitinophagales bacterium
ACTTTGAAGCCACTGAAGAGGTGTTGGATTTGGCTTACCTCCAAACCTATTTGAATTTTATACAATTTTGTCAACAACCGGAAGGCGATTTTTTGAATTACGTTGACAAAGACTATCATTTTACGGCCCAAAACAGTGCCACCAACCTGGCCGATGCCAATGGTCGGGCTATTTGGGCACTGGGTTATTTGATTTCCAGACGGGACCTTTTACCTATAACCCTCGTGGCACAAGCCGAGGGGATTTTGCAGCGGGCCCTGTTGCAAGTTGAAGGGATGCATTCCACCCGGGCTATGGCTTTTGTAATCAAAGGATTGTATTACAGTAATTTGCAAAAAAAATCGCTCTATCACACCCGTTTGATTAAAACCCTGGCCAACCGCTTGGTGCAAATGTATCGACACGAATCGGAGCAACACTGGCAATGGTACGAAGGTTATTTGACCTACGCCAACAGTATTTTGCCTGAGGCCATGCTTTGTGCCTGGATGGCAACGGGTGGGCAGGTGTACAAGGAGACCGCACAGGCTTCTTTCAATTTTTTGTTGTCGCGCACTTTTACCCAAACGGGCATTAAGGTGATTTCCAACCAAAGCTGGTTACTCAAGGGGCAGGAGGCCGCCGTGTACGGAGAACAACCCATTGACGTGGCCTACACCATTTTCACCCTCAGCAAATTTTATACAGTATTTAATGACGAAAATTATTTGCAGAAGATGATTACCGCTTTTGATTGGTTTTTGGGCAACAATCACCTACACCAAATCATTTACAACCCCTGCACTGGCGGCTGTTACGACGGATTGGAAGAAACCCAGGTGAACCTCAACCAAGGCGCCGAATCTACCCTGAGTTACCTGATGGCCCGACTTACCATTGATAAACACCTTAACCCGTAGTCAAATGATCCGTTCAAAAAAAAACCGTACTGACCGGTTTGACGATACGCTATCGGAACTGGCCAATAGCAGCAATTTGTTAGAAGACAATTTTGAAGACATCGAAATGTACTCAAAAACGGAAAAAATGTTGCCTCCGATGCTACCGTTTTACATGGGCCAAATACCCTATATTGCCTTGGGTAGCCTGAACAAAACCCATCAAATCACCGAACATGGCCAAAAGGAACTGCTCAATGAAATCATTGAAGTGACCGAAACCATCCGCGAAACCTTTGTGGAGTTTTATGAACTCCTGAGCGAAACGCCCTTGTTTATTGCGAAGCAAAACAGGAACATCGATACTGCAGATTTTGAGCAATACCTTGAATCCCTAAAAACCCAGTTGGATCATTTGAGGCGTATACCGGCCCTTGTACCGATTGTTTAGCATCATATATTCTCTAGATTTCCCTTGCGTTTTTGTTTCAGTTGTTTGTAAAAGGAAGGGGAGAGCCCCGTCACCTTTTTGAATTGGTTGGACAAGTGAGCCACACTGCTGTAGTGGAGTTTATAGGAAATTTCCGTGAGGTTAAGCTCGTCGTAGAGCAGCAACTCTTTTACCCTTTCAATTTTATGGTTGATGATGAATTGTTGGATGGTGATGCCCTTCACCTCTGAAAAAATATTGGACAAATAAGTATAGTCGTAATGCAATTTTTCGCTGATGTACTCCGAATAATTGGTTGTGGGCAACTCGTCAGAATAGTGAATCATCTCAATGATCACATTTTTGATTTTTTCAATCAAGATTGCCCTTTTATCATCCAGCAACTCCAGTCCCGAGCGCAAGAGGTTTTTTTTCAACAGATCGTGCTGCTCCTGGGTTATCTCTTCCATGATTTCCACCATGCCCAAGTCGACCGATACATAGTGCAGCCCAAGATTTTTTAGCTCTTCTTTCACCATCATTTTGCAGCGCAAACTGACCATGTATTTTACGTACAGGTTCATTGTTTTTGGTTTATTGGGTGCTGGGTAAAAGTGCCGGGAAGTAAAATGCTACCTGAATTCAAAAAATTATTATTTTAGGACTTTTCCAGAAAACTCAATTTACAAAAAAATCGCCACGACTATGAAACCAATTTCATTCTTAGCTATTTTATTACTGACCTTGAGCGCTTGTGGTGCCAAAAAAGAAAAAACGACCATGGAAGACCAGATCAAAGTCACCTATCCAGTGACCGATACCGTAGCACATGTGGACGACTACCACGGCAATAAAGTGGCTGATCCCTACCGCTGGTTGGAAGCCGACACGGCGGAAAACGTGAAGAACTGGGTGCAATCCCAAAATTCAGTGACCACCGATTACCTGGAAAAAATCCCCTACCGCAAGGCGATTGCGGATCGGTACACCGAATTGTACAACTTTCCGAAGGTGAGTGCACCAAGTAAAGCCGGGGACAATTACTTTTTTACCAAAAACGATGGCCTGCAAAACCAGGCAGTGATTTACGTTCAAAAAGGCCTAAATGGGGACCCTGAAGTATTCATCGACCCCAATCAACTCTCCAAAGATGGTACCATCACGGTTGGTTTGCTTGAAGCAGATCCCAGCAACAAGTACATGGCCATTGCCCGTAATCAGGCTGGTTCAGATTGGCAGGAAATCCGCATCGTTGACATTGCCACCAAAAAAGAACTGAAAGACGTCCTGAAATGGGTGAAATTTTCCGGCGCATCCTGGTACAAAAATGGCTTCTTTTACAGCCGTTACCCCGAACCTGCTAAAGGCCAGGAACTCTCTGGCAACAACCAATTTCACT
>JAAFHQ010000978.1 GCA_013298445.1 Chitinophagales bacterium
GGTGACCTGCACAACCACTTTTCCGGCTCCATTTACGCCGAAAGTTACTTTGACTACGCCCTCAAATCCGATTTTTGGGTGAACCTCAAAACCCTGGCTCTCTACGACAAAGCCCCTGCTCCCAACGAGGACATCAAACGATTCAGCGAAGTCAAAGCCGCCGGTGGGCTCGATGCCCTGCGTTACCAACTCCTGCGTTTTTGGTCGATCAAAGACTATTTCGAAGGCGATGAAGCCAGCGACAAACACTTCTTTGATGCCTTTGATAAATTTGACTTGCCCAGCAAAGGATTGGTGCGAGAAGGCCTCCTTGAGCTCAAACAACGCGCCAAAGCAGAGAATGTACAGTACCTCGAAGTAATGTACCGCTCAGCCAAACATGGACTGGATTTGTCTGATCTGAAAGGCTACGCAGCAGTGTTGGATTCCCTGCAACGACAAAAAAACAGTGTTGCGCTTTCCCGCGTATTGGATACCCTGTTTGCCCAATTTTTGAAAAAAGGCATCGAAGCCAAAGTGCTTGATTACGCCCAAAGCTTCGAAAAAACTCACCGCGAACTGATGCTAGACGACAGCACGTTTACCATGCGTTTTCAAAGCTTTGTCATTCGGGTATTGGAAGACCAGCTTGCCGTGTTTGGCAATTCAGTAGCCGCCTTTATGTCTGCAGAGCGCAGTAACCTGATCGTTGGCGTCAACCTTGTAGCGCCCGAAGACAATGCCAATTCCATGCGCAATTACTGGTTGCACATGCAATTTTTCAAATGGTGTAAAAAACAATTCCCCACGGTGAAATTTTCAATGCACGCCGGAGAATTGACCCTGGGCCTGGTGAAACCAGAAGAATTGAATTGGCACATCAACGCTGCGGTAAGAGAAGCAGGGGCCCACCGCATCGGACATGGGGTAGATTTGGCCTATGAAAACAAGGTGTACGACCTGCTTAAACTGATGCAAACCCAACAAGTGGCCGTGGAAATCAACCTGACCAGCAACGAATACATCCTCAAAGTAAAAGACGATCGGCACCCTGTCACTATGTACCGTTCAGCCAAAGTACCCATCGTTATTTCGACCGACGACGCGGGCATTTTGCGCAGCAACCTCACCGAGCAATTCGTACTATTGGCCAACCGCTACAAAAACATCTCCTACGCGGAAATCAAACAGTACATTCTGAATAGCATCAAATTCAGCTTCATCGAGGAAGAAAAACTGAAACTGAAATTGACCCACAACCTGCAACAACAGCTGGCCAAATTTGAACAACAACTCCAACTGAGCCTGGTTAAAAAATGAAAAACTTCCTGCGTATTCAGCTTTGGGCCTTGCTGATCCCATTCTTCGTTTCAGCGCAAAACAATACCCTGCAATTGTGGTATGACCAACCCGCTAAACTCTGGTCGGAGGCCCTCCCGCTTGGCAATGGCTACATGGGCGCTATGGTGTATGGTGGCCCCATGCGGGAGCATGTGCAACTCAACGAAGGTACCCTCTATTCCGGCGACCCTCGTGGCACTTTTACCAATATCAACGTACGTCGGGCTTATCCGCAGGTGATGGAGTTGCTCAAGGCCAAAAAATACCAGGAAGCACAAGCCCTCATCACCAAAGAATGGCTGGGCCGCAACCACCAAATGTATCAGCCGATGAGCGATTTGTGGTTGGATTTTGCCCACGATTCAAGCCAAATCAAGGGCTATCGGCGTAGCCTGGACCTGAACACTGCCACTGCTCACACTGAATATAAAATAGGTTCAACTACCTACCGTCGCAGCTATTTTGCCAGCTATCCTGACCATATGGTGGTGCTAAAAATAAGTGCGACTGGCCCCGATAAAATCAACTGCACCGTTCAACTTTCTACGCCACATCAGGCTACTGCGCAGCAGAGAGGAAGTGGGAATCTGTTGCGTTTGTTGGGCCATGCCCCAGGATTTGCCTTGCGCCGCAATTTTGATCTGGTGGAAAAACTGGGCGATCAACACAAGTATCCCGAATTATATGAAAAAAGTGGAGCGCGCAAGCCTCAGGCCGCCAATTTTTTGTACCAGGATCAAGTCAATGGCCTGGGCATGGCCTTTGAAACCCGTTTAAAAGTGCTCCATACGGGAGGCACCATCAGCCAGCAAGGCGAAAAAATCAAGGTGCAAAATGTTAGTGAATTGACCATAGTCCTGAGTGCGGCAACCAGTTACAATGGTTTTGACAAAAGCCCAGCCACGGAAGGTAAAAATCCCGCTGTGCTGCTGGACGCGTTTTTTAAAGCCATTGAACCAAGGTCTTTTGCCAATTTGTACCAGCGGCATTTGTTGGATTACCAAAACTTGTTCAAAAGAGTTGAACTCAACCTGGCAGCAGAAACGGAACAATCCAAGCTGCCCAGCGACCGCCGGGTGGAATTGTTTGCAAACGGGCAAGACCCCGCTTTTGCGGCACTCTATTTTCAATACGGGCGTTACCTGATGATTGCTGGTTCTCGCCCCGGTGGACAACCCTTGAACTTACAGGGTATCTGGAACGACCAAATGACCCCGCCCTGGAATGGCGCCTACACCATCAACATCAACGCCCAAATGAACTACTGGCCCGCCGAGATCACCAATCTCGCCGAATGCCAGGAGCCTTTTTTTCGCGCCATCAAAGAACTGGCCGTCAATGGTCGTGAAACGGCGCGCAACATGTACGG
>JAAFHQ010000979.1 GCA_013298445.1 Chitinophagales bacterium
GATGAAATCTGTCCCATGTATGGCGATTCCGAAATGCCTAAAATTGCCTACAAAATTTTTTGTGGAGACACTCACACTGCCCATGAGTTTCGAATCCAAAAAATAGACGTCGGAGTTGAGGTTCCTGCTAATTTTGTTTACTTCGTTGACGACTACAAGCTTTATGAAGGGAACACCGGCCAAGACATCGTGGATGACCTCAACTTACCTTTCAAAAGTCCGTACTTTTTTACCTGTAGTGCATTAAGAGACAAAAAACCTGCTTTTAGAGAAGTTTCCGAAGGTGGCAAGTTGAAATACCTTAAAGAGGAGATGCAAAAAATGAACCTGGAGTTCAAGGTATCTTTTGTTAATCCTGGAAATTTTGGGGCAGGCTGTGAATTGGGAGAACTTCGTTTGAGTACCAGTACGTATGTTTTGGAGAATTCAGATGGAACACTCACTCTTGAGGAGAAACCTAATGCAGAAACTGTCCGTGCAAGAGGAATTTTTGAAAGAATCCATTTAGAAGATGGTACTTATGCCTGGAAATCACCTCGTGGAAAGTTTCTAAGAGCCATAGATGGTGGTGGGAAATCTATCCTTGCCGATCAATCGGATATTGATACGTATGAAAAATTTACCGTGCAAACCAAAACGGATAAGTATATCTATCTTTTGACTCCAAAGGGCTACTACGTGGGTAAAGAGGTTAAAAATGGCATTACTTTTTTAAGCGCCAAAACCAAAAATACTCAAGATGCGGTGCCCCTTGAGTTCAATCAATGGATAAACCAATAGGGCATTGTCCTGCTTTGAGCTAGTCAAAGCTGAGTACCAACCGGGCCTCTCTTTTTTCTAAAAAATCTTTCGCAAAGATGTATAATCAAAAGAGAGGCCCGGTATTTACTCCCCATTCACCGGCTCCAATGCCTCCCGCAATACCTGCTGCAACAAACCCTCATTCTGTACCCGACTGGCCTGGATACTCGCCTCCAGGGCATCGCAGTAACGCATGAGTTCGTCGAGCTTGGCGACGATGCGGTGTTGCTCGGCAAGGGGGGGGAGGGGGATGAGCATTTTGTTTAGATAGTCCGTGTTGATATTAGGAAATGATGCCCCACTTTTGGAACTATTAATCAAATCATAAAGGCACATCATATACTTCAGAAGATATTGGGGAATTAGGCCATTGGATATGATTTTTGCGACAGCTAAACCATCATAAATGTAACCTTGAATTCCTGTTAGACAGCACTTTCCTGTAGTTGATCCACTTACCGCAATAACAAATTCATTTATATCAACATACCTACTGTACCTTGAGCCTTCTTTTGTCAAAAATTCAGTTGTTGATAAGAGAATATAGCTCTTGCAATTCTTAGTAATATCACTGATAGTTATCCAGTTATACTCCGTTTCTTTTTTAGAAAAATATCTAGGGTCTCCTTTAGGTCTGGGCGATGATCCCCTTTGAATATCAGTGATCTCCCCCAACCTACACCACACCCATCCTTCCGGCACCTCAAACGGCACTTCCTCTACTCCAACCGGCGGCAGTTCCTTTTCCTTCTTGATCTTTTTCTCCCCAATCAATCGCTCCTTCTCCGTCTTTATTTTTGCCAACAATTGCGCCGCAGGCTCATCTTGGGGGTCTTGCGCCACCAATTTACCCTGCATCGCTTCCCGCAAAAAGGCTTGGCGGAGTTGTTTGACGAGGGCGAGCTGATGGGTGCATTCTGAGGAAAGATTTACATTTTGTGCTTCAAGCTTGTTGTATATTTCAACAAATTCAAGCTGTTCCTTGATTGGAGGTAAAGGGATTTCAATGTTTGCAATCTCTTTCAAAGGGAGCGTAACATTGGCCATTCCTCTCATTCGACCAACCAGCTCTTTTTCTTTATTCAAAAATAAGAATCGGTAAAGGTACTGGGCGTTAAGCACGGATTCGTCCTTGGGGATTACCGCGCAAAGAATATTACCAACCGCAAATTTTCCGGTTTGGAAGTGAATTCTTTTCAGGCTTTTATGTCCATGACCAGTTGAAGATACGATTGGAATGATCACTGCATTTCCTTCGAAGTGATATTCGTTATGTGATAGCCTTTCTTCCGCAGTTACAACCAATGGAAAGGCTCCGGGAATAGCTTTTTGAATGCCAATTTTCCCTTTTTCAATGATACAGAGTTCACCAAGCGGTTTTGTCTTCCACCTCATCTCACCACCTCCTTTAACTGCTTCAACAATTCCCCACTTCTCCCCAAACTCGCCTCCAGCATGCGCAACAATTCTGCGCTGCTGTGTTCGGTGTTTTCTTCCTGTTTGTGGGGGTTCTTGACGTCCAGGTCATAATTGCGGGCGATGATGGTCTGGATGTCTACTTTCCAGCACAGTTCACTTTCTTCCCGTTGCTGCCACCAGTTTTTGATGGGTTCAAACTCCTGGAGCTGGATGGTTTTGGTTTTGCTGTAGGATTTTTGTCCTTCGGGCAGGCGGTGTTCGTAGTACCAGACCGTTTTAGTGGGGGTGCCTTTGGTGAAAAACAGCAGGTTGGTGGCCACCGTGGCGTAGGGTTGGAATACCGAGTTGGGCAAACGGATGATGGTGTGCAGGTTACACTCTTCGAGCAGTCTTTGGCGCACGCGTTGTTTGACCCCCTCGCCAGTGAGTGAGCCGTCGGGCAGTACGATTCCGGCGCGGCCTTTATCT
>JAAFHQ010000098.1 GCA_013298445.1 Chitinophagales bacterium
TTTGAATTGGGCGTTGAAGGTAGAGAGGTAGCCTCCAAATTGGGTATCGATGGCGGCTGGGTACCAGGTTTCAACTAGATTGGATTTGAGGAGTTGCTCCAGGGTGTCAGCCAAGGCTTGGCGTTCTACCGATGAATGAAGATTGGTATGTTTTGCTGGCGTTTTGCAAAAGGAGAAAATGAAGGAAATGGCGAGTAGAAGGATTAGGTGTTTGTGATGCATGATGTGGTGTTTGAGGTTGGCAAAATAACCAGAAATACAAAAGTAAAAAAGAACTGCCGATCCCCTTTATGGGAATCGGCAGCCGGATATGCATCATGGAAAACGATTAAAAAAAACAGTTACATGGGATTATATGAAAAAAAACACTCACTAGATTTTAAAAGGTTCCAAAGTTCCAGGTTACCTGGTTCCAGGAATTATTGTTTGATGATCCGCTCGAAGAAGATCTGTTGACCTACCTTGATGCGGAGGAAATACATACCTGCCTTCAGATCATCGATCTCAATCTGGCTGGTATTGCGGAAGGATTTGATCATGGTTTTGCCGTCGAGGCCCATAACTTCTACTTCCGTAACGGTGCCAACAGCCGTCGTGATGTTGATTTGTGAGTTGCTTGGGTTGGGATAAACCGTTACACCACTCAACAAATCTTCAGGACGTACTGCACGAGGTGCATCTACGATATTAAAGGCAGTAATCTCGGTATTCAGTGGCAGGATTTCGCCGTCCAATCGGTTCAGGATGGCATCGTCCGTTTGTAGTTTCGTTTCAGCACGACCAACCAGGTCGATGATTATGCCCTTCATTTTGGCGATGGTACCATAACCCGAAACTTCATTTTGATCGGTACGGGTAATGGCGATGTCCACACGGCCTTCATTGGGGAATACTTTGTAAATGAATTCCAGATTCACCCCAGGTTGGCCCATCCAGGAAGTAGGTACTTCGATGCTCAGGTTTTTGGGGTCAATCAATTTTGGATCAAACTTTACACTGAAAGCAGTCCCATAAATGTCCTTGATGACGTGTTTGTCGTCGCCCAAAATGATGGGGATTTCAAAACGGGTACTGTCCGCCAATTCACCCTTCGCAGGCATCTGCACCAAAATTTTGGGGTCGTGAAGGGTCGCTGGTAAAGCTTTGATGATTTTGAAAGGGCCGCGGGACAAACCAAAGTTCAAGGCCAGGGCCTCAATGTCTTTGCGGTTGACCTCACCATCACCATTGACGTCAGCGTTTTTGTAGTTGATGCCATCAAAGAAGATTTCAGACCAGTCCTCGGATGGGGTAGGTTTCCAATCCCAGGAATTGACCAGGTAGCGCTTCAATCCTTTGGCACCATAGGCCTGTCCAATGTGTAACAAGTCGAAGTGGTTGGCAATGTTGTCTAGGTTGACGTCACCAGGCCAAACATCACTTATGCGCATGTTGCGGCATTTCACTGGGCCGAAGACTACCAAACGTTTGCACGTTGTATCTTTCAGGTTGAGGATATCCACCTTGTACACGGTTACCCCATCACCAAGCAGGCTGCCCAGGTTGAAGCCTTTGCTACCCGCTTCAAGGGTATCCAGGATTTTGCCATTGATGGCGATCCGCAGCGGTCCAGGTGTTGGGTTTTTGAACACCAGTTCTGCACCGAAGGCACCACCTGCATTACAGGGCTTTTGTTTCACATCAACAATCAGATCAGGACAAGGGCGCTCACAAGGAAGTTTTACCTCCAGGGTTTCGCAACAGTCTTTTTGGTCATTGATACAAACTGTAATTTTGAATACTTCTTTGTCGGATGGTAGTTTGAAGTTGGCTTCCAAAGGCAGGCGAATCAGTGGGAAAGTACCCACGATTTTGCCATCTACCAAAACATTGAAGAAACGATTGATTACATTTTCATACTTGAAACTGATTGCAATGCGCCGCGTCCCATCGGGGTTGCAGCCAAGGCTACGAATAGCCAGGTTGGAAATTTTACATGGATTGGGGTCGGGACATTGTGGAGCAGAAAGTTTGGTTGCCGCAAAACAGGTTGGGTTGGTCACATCCACCGCCAGGAATTCCATATTGCCGCTTGCGGAGCTTGGGAATGGCCCTATTTTGGGGGCCTCGCCATTGTAAGCAAATGGACCAAAGAGCATACCATTGGCATAGATGATGTAGCCTTTAAGCAGCGTAGAACTTGGTCGAGATACAACAAAGGCTTTAGCGTAATAGTACCCTTTTTCACAAGGGAGTAAATCTATTTTTAACCCATCAATCGGACAGTTGGATTCACATTTTTTCAATTCCAAACGCCCAGCTTGGGTGCAGCCCTTTTCTTTGTCTTCAACCTTGAGTTCCAGAACGGCTACATCAGCGCTCACGATCTGGCTGAGGCGCAAAGGCAGTACATTGTAACTGTAGGTGCCATACAGCTTGCCATTTACATAAAGATTGAAGAGTGCGCCGGTGTTTTTGCGTTCAAAGTTGAGGTTCACATAATAGCCACCAGTGGGCAGACAAACCTGTTCCAGCTTCAATGGACCAAATTCACAAGTCGTTTGGGTGCAAGGCACCTCATATTGCCACTTGATGCAACAATCCGGTGAATTTTTATCACAAACGACGATCCAATCGGTTTTGCTGTTTTTAGGCAACGGAACTTTGTCGATTCTTACCGCCTGTCCCTTGTATTTGAAGCGTGTTTCAAAGCCTGTGGAGGTTTGTAGCCAAAGGATGGAGTCAGCGTTTGTTGCTTTGAGTTTCAACAACAAGCTATAAGTCCCATCTGTGTTACATTTTACTTCGCTGACGCTGATGTCACTCAGGCTACAAGCTGGTTTACATTCAAATGGTTTGATGAATCCCTTGCTGCTGCAGGAACGGGTATTGCTATCGTACACCTCCAAACGAATGGTATCTTTTTGGGGTGATGGATAAATCAAACGGATGGGCAGCTCTGTGTACTTGTATTTGGCAATTTCCTTACCATTCTGTACCAATACAAAATAGTCAGAATTGGTACGGAAGTATTTGAAATCCAGGTAGGCATATACTTCCCCTTTGTCATTGCAAGGGGCAGTTTTGATCACCAATTCACCCAATTCACACGCGGGGCATTTTGGCTTTTCAACTTTCGCTGTGACACAGCATTTTTCACTTTGACCGTCTACACAAACCTTCACTTCAAACGTAAGGGCATCCGTATTGATGACCACATTTTCAATTAATTGAGGTGTGCTCAATAATTTGAATGGTCCATATTTTTGGTTGCCAACGTAGACGTAGTAAGTCGAAGGTACATTAGATGGGTTTACATTAAGGAGAGGCGTAACCAATAAGTCATATCCTCCTTTGGTATTACAGCCACGAACGACAACTTTTAATTCCCTGATCTTACAGATCGTGTCGGAAGTACATACAATTGAGCTTAATACAACTGTATCCGTACAATATTTTTCTACATCCACTGCGACAAATACCTGCCGAGGGGTAGTCGTTGCGCGAGTAAATGGCCCAATTACTTTAGGGCCTTGACCGTAGGCGTAAGGGCCATATTTTTTGCCATCAGGGCCAATCACAATATAACCCGACTGGCTGCCGTTTTTGCCCTCTAATTTAATGGAGGCATAATATTTTTCACCATTACACTCCACGGGTGTGACACTCAAATCCAAACTACAATCACAACCAGTGTTGTTGATTTGTGGAACGATTTCCACACAACAGGTGTCTAACAAACCTTCGGAGCAAACCTGAATCTTCAGCGGAACGATTCCCCCTACCAACAATTCCAATGGGTCCAGCTTCACAGGGAAGCTACTGGCTTTGTATGGCCCAAAAGTTTTGTCACCTACTTTGATGAATATTTTCCCAGAAGCGGACAATTGTTCATCAAAGGAACCATTCACTTCGAGGCGATATTTCCCAATCACCCCACAACCAGTTGCTACAGCTTTTACCTCCTTGATTGGGCAGAGGTTTTCAGGTTTGGCGCAAGATTTGACGCGGATGATCTTGGCTACAGTTTCTAGGCAGCATTTTTCTACCCCAGGCAAACAAACTTGTACTTTGAGAACATCGTTGATCAAATTGGGGATGGCCTTGGAAATACTGATGCGCAAAGGCATTTTTTTCAAAGAAAAAGTTCCAATTTCAATTCCATTGATGGTCAAAACGTACCCAGTGTCTATAGTTGGCCCAGAAAGCAGGTTCAGGGTGAAAATGTCCTGCTTTTCTTCCTCACAGATGATGTAAGCAGCAGTCAAATCACGGATCGAACAAGGCTTGCAGAAGAATTTTTTGATTTCTACGGTATCTGCACAGCTTGGACTCTCCACATCACTCATTACTACCCGATAGTAACCATCACTATTTGGCTTAATTGGGCCTACGGTCCCACCATTGACCGCATAGCGGAATGGGCCAAAACGTTGATCGTTCACATAAATATAGTAGCCTGACATCCATTTGTTTTCCCCACTAAATTTATACACCATGCGGAAACTGCCATCACTGGCACAATCTACAGGCTGGGCGGCAAATTCCTTGATGCCGCAGGCATTTGGATCGTCTTCACAACTCGAATCTAATTCGAATTTTGGTGTTGCACTAATGCAACAACGTCCACCTGGCAAACTTACACAAGCCTGAACCAGCGGAACAAGCGTCGTTATTGAAGACAGGTATTTTTTGGAAATTTTGATTTCAAAGGGCAGTTTTTCAGCCGCGTATTCACCGATAACAATGTTACCAATGCTCAAAATGATACTGGCATTTGCCGGTTGTACTCTTCCAATTTTGACAATAAGGCGGGCAAAGGTATCTCTGGGACAGTATTTTATGGTTGCTGATAGCTCTTTTAGTTCACAGGCGTTAGTTACCCCACAATCGTGTTTAAAATCTTCGGTTTTGGAACAGCTTTTGTCTTTGTTATCCTGAATTGTCAAAAAGTACTTCCCGGTGCTATCAAGCTTTACAGGGCCAATAGCGGGGAAAACATCTTTGTATTTGAATGGCCCGAATTTTTGGCCATTGATCAAAACATTGTAGGTAGCAGTGTCTGCTTTTGCGTCCGTTTTAAAGGTGGCAGAAAGGTAAAACACACCATTGGGCGTACAGGGACGAGGTAAAATGACCAAATCCCGAATACAGGCAATAGGTACAACATCTTTTTCATATTCAACACAAACATTGTCAATGCCAAACTCCTGGCCACCAAAGGAAATGGAATCGATATCTCCTTCAAAACAAATGGTACCTTGTAACAAATCGGAGTCTTCTTTAATGGATACCGCCGCTTTTACCCCTTTGGCAACTTCTTTTTCGTTCAATGATCCCCAATCCTCCAGAACGGTGACTGCCTGGCCATTGATCGAAAAGTTTTCCTGGCCACCTCCATCAATAAAATTGAGGCAGACCCGTTTTGCTTTCTTTTTGGGTAGTCCACTGAATTTCCACTTCAGGTTGACATTGGATACAAAAAGCACTTTGCCTTCCGCTTCCAGGAAACTTCCGTCAAAAAGCAGCTTTTTTTCCTCGACTTTGATCGAGCCAAATTCAATGCTGTTGTTGCTGGTGAGAAATGATTCGATGGATACGGCTATGCCGTCTTTTTTCAAGATAGCTGTGCCAGGTTTTTGATTGGCATCAGTGCCGAACTTGGTTCCGTCGGCTAGGTCGTTGAAGTTAAAACAGACCTCTTGTTTTTGGGATTGGGCCTCCAACTGCGTCGAAAACAGACCAAAACAAAAAAGCAGTAGATAAACCCAACGTGTAGAATTGTTCATGGTGCGATATTTTTTTAAACTACACTTTGCTCTTGATACAAAAGTGCTGCTTTTTTTAGACGTTAAAACTGACATAATCGTTGGAATTTTGGAAAAAATTCATGATTATTGAGCCAAAATTACGATCTAATTTTTTGTCAATCAATATTTTGATGACAAAAAAACAGTGCCAAAAATTGATTTTTTGTGAGTAGTAGCAAATTAATTCGCAACCTGGAAAAATTATCCCGCAAAGAAATGACCCGCTTTAAGGAGTTTGTCTTTTCTCCCTACCTCAATAAACACGAGGAAGTACGGCGACTGGTTGCGTACCTTTCTGAGGTTTATCCTCGGTTAGACGAAAAAAAGTGTAAAAAGGAACTACTTTATAAATCGGTTTTTGACAGCGGTAAATATAGTGAAAAACAATTGGCTCCGGTATTAACCTATACCCAAAGATTGTTGGAGCAGTTTTGGGCCTACGAGGAGTTTCGAGAAGATGCTTATTTTCAGCAATATCTTTACTTAAGGCAATTGAGAGCGCAACAAGCTTTTGGGCCTTATGAACGATTGTTCAGTGAATTAAAAGCAAATCCAGAACCGGCACCCTGCCTGGGAGCTGATCAAACCCTGATGCGCTATTTGCTGGCCGGTGAGGGTGAACGGTATTGGTCTCAGTCCAATAAGCCTGAATTTGAGGGTTCATTTCAAAAAAAGCAGGAAGAATTGGATGAATTTTACCTCACTCAAAAATTGAAGGATGCTTGCGAAGCTATTTTTCGCCAGGAAATGAAACGGGACGAACAACCACCTCGACTATTGGAGGCAGTATTACAAGAGGTGGAGCAAAATATTGAGAAATACCAACAAGTTCCCCAAACCATCACCCACTACATGATTTACCGCATGTTGACGGGAAATGATCCAGATTTTTACCAACAAGCCCTTGATGTTTTTCAGAAGTGGGAAAAGTCTTTTTCACGGGTAGAAGTCAGCGATTTGTACAACCAGTTCAAAAATTACTGCCTCATTCGCATCAATCAAGGTGATCAGGCTTTTTTGGACAAATTATTTGGTTTGTATCAATATCAGCTGGATCAAGGTTTACTTCTGGAAGAAGGAGTGATGTTGGAATGGAATTACAAAAACATCGTAGCGGCGGGATTGCGGCTCAAACAACACGAATGGGTCAGAAAATTTATTGAGGATTACAAGGATAAGCTGGCCCCAGAGTTCAAAGACAATGCCTACCGCTTCAATCTGGCGAGTTATCACCTGAGTTTGAAGCAACCACATGAAGCGATGTTGCTCCTACGGGAGGTAGAGTACCGCGATTTGCGCTACAACCTGGGGGCCAAAACCATGTTACTGCAAACATATTACGAACTGGAAGAATACGATCCCTTGTTTTCGCTCACCGAATCCTTCCGGCAGTTGTTGATGCGCGACAAAACCATGTCGGAAAACTTCCGCAAAGGGTATTACAATCTGTTTCGCCTCACCCGCAAAGCAGCCCACCTCCGCTCGCGACTGGATTATTTAGCGGCGGATAAAGCCAGGCTGGAATTGGATCGAATCCGGGAAACAATGATCAAAACAAACGATGTGTTCAGCCGGGCATGGTTGGATGAGCAATTGAATGGATTAGCGGAGGAAATTTAGGGGATGCAAACGAATTCGAAGAAGCCCTCTTCGTTGGGGAATTCGTTTTGGCAATTCCATTGGTTTTTTTCCAAAAAAGCCCTCGTTTTATGGTTGTTTTTATGGACAAAACACCGCCATGACGCTCCTCTTTGAAGTGGATACAATATTTTGATTGCTGACAATACCACTGAGCCGATTCCTTGTCCGCGTAGTTCTGGTTTTACAGCCAGGTTGGTAATGTAATAAGCGGGGTTGTCTTGATTGGGGAATAGTAGCCCTATTTCAGCAACCATTTCACCATCTTTAAAAACAGCAAAATCCGTTCCATCCTGATTACTCATTACATATTCCAGCCATGGGTCATTTTCTTCCATTGGGCCTAGCTGTTGGTCGAGTTCTGGGTCAGCAAACCAACTCAGGTATTCCTCAAAATCATTGGGATGAAACCTTGAAAAAGACAGCTGATGCAATTGAGTGGGCATGAGTAAAGGTTTTGTACATTTATCGCTTTCTTGAACCAAAAATGCAATAATGAAGGCTGTTTACACCATTCTTCTTTTACTCCTTTCCAACACCTTTATGACCCTCGCCTGGTATGGCCACCTCAAATTCAATCAGATGAAGGGCTTTAGTCAGCTGGGCGTAGTTGCCATTATTTTTATCAGTTGGGGCATTGCTCTATTTGAATATTGTTTTCAAGTGCCAGCCAATCGCATTGGTTTTAAAAATTATGGTGGCCCTTTTTCACTGATCGAGTTGAAAGTAATTCAAGAGGTCATTACGTTGGTCGTCTTTTCCATATTCACCCTGTTGGTTTTTAAAACTGAAACTTTCCGGATGAACCACATCATTGGCTTTGTTTTTTTGGTACTTGCGGTGTATTTTATTTTTAAAAAGTAGCCAAAAAGGCGCAAAGACACTAAGGGACATTTGACCTGCTTTGTGACTTAGTGTCCTTGTGGCAATAAACTTAAAACGGTATCAATCAACCGATCACATTCACCCAGGGAATTGGCTGGATCGAACAAGGCGTCAATGTCTGAACTACTCAGGTGTTTACCAACGATTGCATCAGCGTTTACCAGCATTTTCAAGTGTGCCTGCGTTTGGGCCACCTGTTTACACAAGGCCTCAACGTGCTCGTGGGCTGCTGCTTTGCCGATTTTTTCAGCCAGAGCCAGGGATACGTTTTCAGCATAGATCAAACCATTGGTCAGTTCCAGATTCTGCAACATACGCTGGGTATCCACTTCCAAACCATTGGTCATATTTAGTGCTTGTTGCAAAGCACCTGCGGTTATTTTGCACAATTCTATCAAAGGCAGCCATTCGGCATGCCAAAGCCCAGTGGCTCGTTCATGATCTTGTGGCAGGGATTGAAAAAGAGTGGCCAGCAAAGCTGGGCTGCGCTGAGCAGCCGCTAAAATGGCCACACAGCCCACCGGGTTGCGCTTGTGGGGCATAGTGGAAGAGCCTCCTTTGCCCGCGCCGCTGGGTTCGAATACTTCGGCCACTTCGGTTTGCATCAGGAGGCTGATGTCTTTGGCCATTTTGCCCAGGCTCCCAGTCAAAATGCCCAGGGTGCTAGCTACTTCCACCAAACGATCGCACTGAGTATGCCAGGAAATGGGCGGCAAAGCCATATCCAGATTTTGCGCTAAAGTGTGCGCAACAGGCAATGCTTTTTCGCCAAACCCAGCCAGCGTCCCTACGGCTCCGCCAAATTGTAGAACCAAATTTTGCTGTAAAAGCTTTTCAATTCGCTGCGTAGAACGGATCAAACCATCCATCCAGGTGGCCACTTTGTAGCCAAAAGTGATAGGCCGTGCATGTTGCAAAAAGGAGCGCCCGGCCATGATGCTATGGCGGTGGGTTTCGGCCAGCTGGTGCAGTTGGGTTAAGAGTTGTTGCAGGTCTTCTTGGATCAAAATCAAAGCGGCTTTGATTTGTATCATCAAGGCTGTATCGATCACATCCTGGCTGGTTGCACCCAGATGGACATATTTGGCTGCTTCAGGGTCTAGTTGTTTGACCGCAGCGGTGAGTTGTTTGACAAGCGGAATGTTGGGATTGCCAGCCAAGCCGATGGCGGGGATGAGGCTGGGAATATCGATGTGATCCAGGGTACAACAACGATTGATGCTTTCGGCAGCAGCTTTTGGAATCATCCCTTGCTCGGCCTGAGCCTGGGCCAAGGCGGCTTCAAAACGGAGCATGGCACTGAGGTAAGCTTCAGCACTGAATAGTTTATTTACTTCCTTATTATAAAAAAGAGCTTCGAATAATGATTCCATGTGTTGCTTTTCTAAGGTGTTTCTTAAGTGCCTTAGGTTTCTTAGGTGGTGAAAATATGCTTAGCTTTTCTTTTTTCACCACCTAAGAAACCTAAGGCAATCAAGAAACACTTTAGTTAGATTGTAATCATACTCTTTCAATAATCACCGCGTACCCCTGCCCTACTCCGATACACATTGTCGCCAAGGCATACCGTTTTTGTTGCTTTTGCAATTCCAACGCAGCACTATAGGTGATTCGAGCCCCCGACATCCCCAGCGGGTGCCCCAAGGCAATGGCGCCACCATTCGGATTGATGCGTGGATCATCGTCTTCAAGACCCAAACTGCGAATACAAGCCAGGGATTGTGCAGCAAAGGCTTCATTCAGTTCAATAATGTCGATATCATTCAAACTCAGGCCAGCCTTTTGTAAAGCTTTTTGTGTAGCAGGTACCGGGCCAATCCCCATGATGCGCGGCTCTACCCCTACCACCGCCGAAGCGACAATGCGGGCTTTGGGCACAAAACCTTGTTCTTTGACGGCCTTTTCCGAAGCCAACATGACCGCAATGGCACCATCATTCAAACCGGAGGAGTTGCCTGCCGTGACTGAGCCTCCCTCTTTTTTGAAGGCGGGGCGCAATTGAGCCAGTTTTTCTACAGTTGTTCCTCCTTTGATGAATTCATCCTGAGCAAACAATTGGGGGTCACCCTTACCAACGCTGATTGGAACCGGAATAATTTCTTCTGCAAAACGGCCCGCAGCCTGAGCTTTGGCCGCTTTCATTTGGGAATTGTAGGCAAATTGGTCCTGAGCTTCGCGGCTGATGTTGTGGATTTCGACCAAGTTTTCAGCAGTGATCCCCATGGCATCGGTGCCATACAGAGTCTGCATGTGGGGATTGATGAAGCGCCAGCCAAAACTGGAGTCGTACATCTGGGCATCGGTGCCGAAGGGTTTAGCGCTCTTGGAGATGACGTATGGCCCTCGGGTCATGTGCTCCACGCCACCAGCAATAAACACATCGCCGTCGCCGATACCAATAGCCCGCTGGGCGTTGACAATGGCGGCCATGCCTGAGGCGCAGAGTCGGTTGACCGTTTCGCCAGGCACACTAAATGGCAATCCGGCCAAAAGCAGTGCCATCCGAGCTACGTTGCGGTTATCGTCGCCTGCTTGATTGACACAGCCGAGGATGACATCGGTGATGCTGGCGGGGTCAAGCAAGGGGTTGCGTTTGAGCAGTTCAGCTAGCACATGGGCAGCTAAATCATCCGCCCTTACCGTGGATAAAGTGCCACCGAAGCTGCCGATGGGGGTGCGTATGCCGTCGATTAGGTAGGTTTGCATGAGTTGCTTATTCGGGTGTAATGTATTTATAATTTCTCTACAAATTTCGCCTGCGTCTTCGCTCTCACCTCCTCCAAACTTGCCCCTGGCATCAATTCCACCAAAGTCAATTGGCCATCCAGGTATTTGAACACCGCCAATTCCGTAATCACCACATCAACTACTCCAATCGCAGTAAGTGGCAAAGTACATTCCGGCACAATTTTGGAAGTCCCATCCGGGTCGGCGTGGGTCAAAGTGACAATTAGTTTTTTGGCACCAGAAGCCAAATCCATGGCTCCTCCAACGCCCAGTAGCGGTTTTCCAGGCACCGCCCAGTTGGCCAAATTGCCTTTTTCATCAACCTCCAAACCACCCATGATGGCCACATCAACATGTCCACCACGAATCATTGCGAAACTGTCCGCGCTGTCGAAGTAACTACTGCCAGGCAGCGCGGTTACTGGGATTTTCCCAGCGTTCACCGGATAATCCAGTGCGCCACCACCATCTGCAGGAGAAGGACCAACTCCCAACATACCATTTTCCGTATGTAAAATAATGCCGTGTTCAGGACGGATCAGGTCGGCGACCAGGGTGGGAATACCGATGCCCAGGTTAACCACATCTCCTTTTTGCAGCTCCGCAAAAGCACGTTTGGCCATGTTCATGCG
>JAAFHQ010000980.1 GCA_013298445.1 Chitinophagales bacterium
CAAGATTCCTTCGGGGCCAAAAGCCAATGCGGCAATCGACTTTACGGCCGGAGTGCCCTTGCTAAAATTGTATTTGTTTTCGGTTTTTTGGTAAGTACTGGAGATAAAAAGCATTCCCAGCACGCCTACGGCAACAAGAAGAGTGATTTTTTTCATTTCTGATGCGTTTAAAAAGTTAGGTATTGGAATGGATATTCGGTGTCAACTGACTAACTAAGATACCATCAATATTTGGACTAAAAGTGGGGATTCTACAAGTAAGGGCGTTTGGGCTGTAGCTGATGGGGAATAATCGATGGTTGGGGGTGGTGGTTTCAAGTCTTATATTTGGTCGTCTCAAATTCGACCAAAAATGGTTGTAGTCGGAAGCCCTGTTTGTTTCTAAACCTGGTTGAAATGACAGTTTGATACTTTCGATTTGGCTTCACTTTTACTTCTATGGTGAAGGTCCGATTCTGATTGGACCAACCAACAATTTTATGGAATTCATAAGCGTATTCAGCGCCCAGAGGCCCAAATTCAAAACCCCGATGTTCAACATCCATTTCTTCGGAGAAGGTGATAGAGATGGGGAGAATTCCCGGTTTTACCTTTTTGCGCTTGTTGCCGAAAGGAGCTACGCTGAGCACCGATGGCCTCTGGGCATCGTATTCCTTTTTTAAATCGCTCAATGGTTTGGGCAGCAATTTACTCTGGTCCACAATTCGCTCAATTGCCTCATTTTTGGTGTAATCCAATTCAATAAGGTCTTTGATGGCTTGGGTTTTATCACTCGCCATAGTGCAGTAACGCTCACAAATTTCGTAACCGATATAATAACCTAAATCCCTTATTTTTAATTCATTGCGGTTTTCTCCCCACAACCAGTTGTACAAATTGCCAAAGTGAAGATCCTCTAAAAATTGATCAATTACTTTTGTTTGGTTGGCCTTCCCGAACGCAATGGCAGGAGTGTTGGATGCCTTGCCAGTGGCCAGACAAGAAATATATTCAGCAACGCCTTCATAGATGCAATAGGAAAGTAAGTCCTCAACAGGTTCTTTTTGCTGTGTATGTACGTACTCGTGGGTACAGAGTAGCGCAAGGTTGCGTTTGGGTTGATGCTCCCGAAAAAAGTTTTGCCGGAATTCGGGAAACTCTTCAATTATAGTGGTTTCATCGCCCAGGGCAAGTTCTGCGCCAATGAGCACCCGGTTTTCCAAGATGGTTCCATTGGTTCGGAATGCGCCGATCGAAAAAAATAGGGTAGCGGGCTTTAATGAAGGGTAAATATTTTTCAACTTGGCAATATCGGCCTCAATTTCTGGATAATGTACTTGGGTGTTTAGGCTGTTCGCACGCAAGGATTGCCAAAATTTTGGATATAGTTTGATGGCATCAATGAACTCTTTTGCCTGGTAGTTTCGAACCTGGATTAAACTTTTTAAACCTTCCGTCCCTTGGTCGAGATAGAGGTTTTTCAGATATTGGTATTGAGCGGAACTGTCTTTTGTGGCTGTGATTTTGTCGAAAGCGGCCCAAAAGTTGTCAATATCTTTGGCGACGAATTGTTGGGCCTGCCCAGACAATGCTGTTGAAATGGTTGCGATCAAAAAATAGAAAAAAGCTTTTTTCATGATCGGTAATTGTTTGTGTTTTAAACGGCAAATGCATCCATATCATTTCCCCAAACTCAACTTATACAACCCACAAGCATGCGCCGCCAAGCTCTGCGCAAAAGCCCCCTCTTTAACCCCCAATTTTTCCCCAGTCCACAAATTGGTCACTTTGACCTTACCCAGTAAATCGAGATCTGCCAGTTCCACTTTGAGCTCCAACCCAGGGGTTTCAGAGGTATTGAACAAAGCCAGATACGTTTCCCCAGTTTTGCTGTTTTTGGAAGTGATCGCCGCTTTGCCATCTTGCTGGTACAGCAGGCGCACCCCGCCGCTCTCACGGTGCATTTTTAGCACCTCTTTATTGGTCAGCAAAGAAAGGGTGAAGGCATCGTTGCTGGGCAAATCGCCACCAAAAATCAGGGGTGAGCGGAAGATGCTGAACAAGGTCATCAGGGTGTATTGCTCGTCTTTAGTCAGCCTGGTCATGCGGTCTTTGCCCACTTCACCCCGGATGGAGAGACGGCCCAGGGGGATCATGTCACAATCGGGCCAGGTGCCGGGTTTGATGTACGGATACCACTGTTTACTTACCTCCATGAGGTGGGTTATGTGCCGCCAGGTGTCCCACACGTCGTTGACCATGCGCCACATGTTGGCGTGGTTGCTCACGTGGGTGGCAGCATTGAAGGGGGTTTCGCCAGGGGAAGTGCTGAGCACAATTTTGCGGCCACAAGCATCAATGGCATTGCGGATCAGTTCAATCTCGTCCTGGTGGTAGATGGGAGCGGAGAGGTCGTCAATTTTGATAAAATCTACACCCCATTCGGCATAGAGTTTAAAAATTGAATTGTAATATTCCTGGGCGCCGGGTTTCTTGGCGTCAACGGTGTAATTGTCGCTCAACCACTTGCAGAGGTTTTGTGTGGAGTAGACCTGATCGGCGGTGATGCCATTGGTGCCTGCGATGGGTAGTTTTTTGTTGACGGCTACTTTGGGGATACCCCGCATGATATGGATGCCAAACTTCAGCCCTTTTTTGTGCACATATGCCGCCAATTCCTTGAAGCCTTGCCCATTTTT
>JAAFHQ010000981.1 GCA_013298445.1 Chitinophagales bacterium
TAGCTGGGTCGATGGATACGCTTGTGTTGTCAGTTTGCCCAATTGCCCAAATTGGGAGGAAGAGAAGAATGAATATACGCACTAATGTGTTCATGACACTTAGGTTTTAGAGGTTTATGAAGGGTGTTGTTGCAATGAAGAATTCCATCACTGGTATTCAACTATCACATAATTTGGCGATACCTTTCCGAAGAAGCTTTGCAATGACAACGATGATTAAGGACAGGATAACGCCAGGTAAGCCTGCTAAACTTCCTAAGCATGCTAATACTGCTAGCTTAATTATTTCCTCTAATCGATTCTCAGGGTCAGTAATTTCCTTTACCGCATCACAAATAGCTTTTAAAATTCCATCTTTCAATTCTTTGAACTTACGCTTTCTCCTAGCCATTACATCAGCAACAAGATCAGTTGATGATACGCTAGATGAGGCTAGATTTTTAAGCGTTTTGTTACCATCCCAAGAGTCAAGAAAATTCCTCATTTCCGGGTTGTAAAACTCAAGGTCAGCAAACTGTTCAATCGTTTGGTCATCTTTTTGTGAAAGATCAATGGATTTATTTTTAATGTACTCGATCCATTCATCAGTCAAATCAGACTCTTTTTGAAATTTCATGGCTTTGGCTTTTATTTTAAATGTGTTACAAAAAAACAGGGAAAATCACCTTTAAACCATGATAGTATTATACCTTTAGTCAATACCTTTGTGCATATGAAGCGAAAAGCCCTTAACACCGCAGAAAAAATAGCTTTTTTACAAAGAGCCAAAGAACTAGGCAACGTCACGCAAGCTTGCCGAGAACTAGCCCTCAGTCCCCGCTTGTACTACAAAATCAAACAGCAAGAAAGAACTGGGCATCTTGAGCCACTTAATCCAGCGCAAAACCAGCCACGAAATACACCAGATGAGCTGCAAAACAGAATAGTGGAATTGAGTTTAGAGTTTCCTGAAAGTGGTAGAGCAGTAAAGTGGCAGTTAGCCCAGGAAGGCTTCTCTATTTCCGCCCAAACCATTCAAAAAATCCTCAATCGTAATGGCTTAGGAACCCAGCAGGAGCGGTTTGAGTATTTGATCTTACAAATCCAACAGAAAGGAAAGTCGCTTAGCCCCGCTCAAATAGAATTTCTCAGCAAAATGAACCCTGCTTGGTTGGAATGGGAGCATCAAACTCCTGCACCTGGCGAATTGTACATCCAGTATACCCATTTTTTGGGGCGTTGGCCAGTGTTGGGGAAAATATTTTTGTACGTTGGTTATGAATCCAGGAGTGGCTGGGTTTACGCTTTTGCAGCACATGGCAAAATCCCTAAATGGCCCGTTCAATTGTTCACTCAAAGCAGTTCAGTATTGAGCGAACAATTTGGCTTTGTTCTTCAACAAGTATTGAGCTCTGACACTTCTGAGTATTACGTCCCTGGTGCACACGCCTATCGATCTTTATTGGAAACCCAGGGGATTCAGCATCGGATTTCTACGATCAGTGGTGCTAGATTACATGGTTATACTTGGCGTTTTCAGCAGTGGCTGGAGAAAAATCTCATCCCTAAATGGAAGGCTGCTCAATATCTGTTTATAGATGAACTCAATGGGGCAATTGAACAGGATTTGAGCCTGTACAATCACTCCCAGGGCAAAGTTGTTTGGCCCGAGTATTATGCGGAATTTCCGTTGCAGGGCTTCGCTCCTATGGAACGATTTGAGCTGTTCAATGCCAAAAGACATTAAGGACGTGAAAATGGCCACCAACTATCTTGGTATTTTTTTAGCATTTCCCGGCGATTGTTGACTTGGAGGATGCGGTAAATTTTATTGATTTCTTGTCCCAACTCAAGTGGAGTGATTTTCACCCCAAGTTTTTCAATCAATTCAGCATTGCTGATGATACTGCCAGTAAGGTCTTCTGCTTGGGCAATGGTGCCGATGATACGTTCCTGAAATGGAGTCAAACTTGGAGGAGGCGTGCGGGGGACTTCCCGTCGAAAACTTTCGATGACTTTTCGGGCGATAGCCCTGGTCATTGGAGACCCCCCCTGCAGTGCATCACGGATATGTGCCAATACTTGTTGATTCGCTTCAGTTTTTAAAATATAGCCATCTGCTCCAGCTTTCAGGGCGTCAAAAAGGTATTCATCCTGATCGAAAATGGTCAACATGACTACCAACAATTGTGGCCTTTTTTTCTTGAGCTTGAGCAAACTTTGCACCCCATTCATTTTCCCCTCAGGCATCCCAATGTCTTGTAAAACCAATTGTACTTGTTGGTCTTTTTGTAACACGGGGATGGCGTCCTCGCAGTTGGAGAATTGGTGCTCATCCAAACAACATAGGTCATCGCAATGGTTGAGCAATGCCACATATTCCCGGCGGCGTGTGGTGTCATCTTCAATAATCGCAATGTTCTTGCGAGGCATACAACTGTTATTTTGGCAGCGGAATTTCAATACGAACCAATGTACCAGGGTTGAGGTTTTTCCAAGTAATGGAGCCGCCCATTTCGACTGCTCTGGCCTGTAAATTGCGGAGGCCATTTCCTTGTTTTTGCCAGTTGATTTGGGCGGTGTCTGGAGTAGCATTGATTTTTTCTTCCTCAATCCCAATTCCATTGTCTTGGATAAAAATACTTAGTTTTTCAGCAAATTGGAATTGCAATTTAACTCGGGAGGCTTTAG
>JAAFHQ010000982.1 GCA_013298445.1 Chitinophagales bacterium
ATTGCGCTCAATGCCGTCGCTGCCTTTGTATTTCGAATCAAATACCGAGCCAGTAATCAGGGTGTAGTAGCCTTTGCTGAAAAATTTCTCAATGGTCAACTCCACCCCATAATTCTGGCCAGTGCCTTCGTTCACCAAATTGCTGGCTTCCGGGAACACAAAGTCCGCCCCGGCATTCAACAAGGAAAAGCTGCTAGGCATAGCCTCTACGGGCACCTTATCCAAAGTTTGGTAATAGGTTTCCGCTTTTACCCGCCAGTCGGTGCCAATTTTTTGGTCGTAAGCCAGTACAAAATGGTTGGCACGGGTGAAGTCGAGGTCTTCATTGGAAGGAACGAACACACCGGGGCTAGTCTGTTCCCGGAAGAAAAATACCGGAAGTGGTTGGGTTTGATTGTGCAAACCATACCCCAGGGTCAAAGTTTGACTCGGTGCCAATTGCCAGCTTAGGGCTAGACGAGGCTCCAAGGCGGCAGTATTGTTGTAATCGAACAGTTGGCCGTGCAAGCCCGCGTTTAAAGTCAATTTTTGCCCCAACTTGAATTGTCCCTGCGCAAAAGCTTGCCAAAGCCCCATCCCGCCGTCAAAGTCGCGCACGGTTTGCCAGTTGGGAGTGTCCTCCCGATCCAGCACCCGGGTTGCTATATCATAAAATTGAGCCAAAATCCCGGTGCGCAGCGTAAAGCGGGCATTGAATTTTTGGTTGTAGTACGAAGACAGTGACCAGGTATCAGTCCGGTCATCCACTTCTACGATCTGACGCCGCTCTGGAACCTCATCATTCGGCAACTGGTATTCATCATAAAGGTTGCCAGAGGTAGACCAGGAGGCTACCGTCCGCCAGTAGGCATTTTTACCCACCACGATGTTGTGCCGCAGTCCCAAAATACCCAGGCGGGATTTTACATAAGAATCCTTGCCCGTTTCAGCAAACAGATCGTCGTCATCCAGTTCTTTGCCCAAAAAGTCGATGTTGCTGCTCGCCCCGATGCCGAAGATGGAAAACTTGCCAATTTTGCTATTGGGTAAGTCAAACTTGAAAGATACGTCGCGATAATTCGGAATGGCAGCCGTACCTACGGGTATACCCACCACATCGGCCAATTGTACAAAGGAGTTGCGCACACTTACGATGTAGGAAGAGTTGTGTTTTTTGCTCAAAGGCCCTTCGGCCATGGCTTCCAAACCACTAAAAGCTGCCAATTGGAAGGTGTATTCCGCCTTATCCGAGTTGCCACTGCGGAAACCCAGGTCAAACACCCCCGACATGGCATTGCCATATTCCGAAGGAAAGGCAGAGGTAAAAAAGTCAGAACTGCGCAGCAGGTTGGGGTTGATCGCACTTACCGGGCCACCTGTGGTACCAGAGGTAGAAAAGTGGTTGGGGTTTGGAATTGGAATGCCCTCCAAACGCCACAACAACCCCGTAGGCGAGTTGCCCCGAATGACGATGTCGTTGCGGGAATCGTTGGCCGCAGCTACCCCGGCAAAACTTCCTGCCAGACGGGCAACGTCGTTGCGCCCGCCCGAAAAACGGTTCACTTCTTCCACGTTAAAAGAACGGGCACTGACACTGGCCATGTCGTTGTTGGCTTTGTCTTTGTTGACGGCGGCAGAAATCACTACTTCGTCCATTTTGACTACTGCCTCTTCCAGACTAAGTTCTAGCACCACTTCTTTACCCGCTGAAACCAGTACATTGGGTACGGTGATGCTGTTGTAGCCCAGGTAACTGACCCGAAAGGCCTGGCGCCCGAGGGGTACTGCGTCGATGCTGAATTTACCATCCAGATCCGTTACTGCACCTTTGGCCGGATTGGAATTGAGTAGTTCAATGGTTACGCCGATCAGGGCTTGTTCGGATTGTTTGTCAAAAACGGTCCCTTTTACCGTTTGGCTGTTCTGAGCCTGCACGGATAGGCCAAAGAGGCAGAGGATGAAAAAAACAGTCGAGTGTTTAAGAGCCTTCATAATGATTATAGGTTTATGATGGTGTAAGTCGGTGTCAGGGTGGTAGACAGTATTCGGGACACACCCGTGGCTGACTACCCTACAAAAATGGCAGGATACCAGGCAACAAACCAGCGTTTTTTGCCCAGTTGTACTTTGAATGGAGTGAATTGTAGTATTGAATAGCTGAGTTGTTGGGGTGAAAGGCCCTTTTTTAGGTAAAACACAATTTTCACCACAAACAACCATTATTAGAGCAGTACAATCTTTATACTTGTTATGAAGGATTAGTTTTATTCAAAAAACCAAAGAAAATGATCAAAAGAACCTTGTTCGTACTGAGCATTGCCCTCCTGGCTAGCTCATGTGACACCCTGTCCAATCTTGTTACATCGGTATATTCCGAACCCACTGAAGCAGAAATTGGCTCAGGTTTGAAGTCAGCACTGGAAATTGGCATCAGCAAAGGCTCCGATGCGCTTTCACAGGTAGACGGCTACTTCAAAAGCCCCTACAAAATCCTTTTGCCAGCAGAAGCCCGCAACGTCACGGCCAAGTTGAAAAATGTGCCCGGTTTTTCGGATCTGGAGAATATAATCCTGGAAAAAATCAACCGAGGTGCTGAAGATGCTGCAAAAAAGGCCAAGCCGATTTTTGTGTCCGCCATCACTGAAATCACCTTTAGTGACGCCTTGAATATCCTGATGGGACAACCGGAT
>JAAFHQ010000983.1 GCA_013298445.1 Chitinophagales bacterium
TCTACCGCCAGTTCACGATAGCTCAGGGATTCGTTGCCATTCTTTTTCCAGGTGCCCATGTGTACTTCATATACGGAGTAGGGTTGGGGTTTTCCTGCTTTGTCCTGGCGCTGTTTGAGCCAATCCTGGTCTTGCCAGCTGTAGTCATTTTCCCAAACAATGGAGGCAGTTTTAGGAGGCACTTCCCAAAACAAGGCATAAGGGTCACCCTTCTCCACATGCCGTCCGTTTTGGGAATGGATGTGGTATTTGTACAGGGTGCCTTTTTCCAGGCCGGGAATAAAACCTTCCCAAATACCCGAGCCATCCCAACGCGAGGTGAGGGGATGTTCTTGAGTATTCCAAAAGTTGAAGTTACCAATCACCGAAACGGATTGAGCATTGGGTGCCCAAACGGAAAAGTACACGCCTTTTTGGCCATCGACTTCGATCAAATGGCTGCCCATTTTTTCATAAATCCGAAAATGAGTACCGGACTTGAACAGGTAAATATCGTAGTCGGTAAAAAGGCTGTGGTTGATTACCTTACTCATACATGCAGAGATTGGAGGCTTCGACAGACCGGGGCCTGTCGTTACTGATGGAAAAAGCGAATCGGATAAAATGAATGAAAAGAGAGAGGTAATACAATTGGATTGTACCCTGATCTTCGTTTCATACCCTAGCAAAAATAGCAAGGTAATGCTAAAAGAGAAGTGATCTGAAAAAAAAAACGCAGCATTACCAAATAAAGTAATGCTGCGTTGGAGAAATGCTAGAAATAAGCACTATTTCTTAGGCGTTTCCTTTGCTTTAGGCTTTGCAGGTGCCTTGTCAGTTTTTGCTTTAGCAGCCGGCGTAGTAGTAGTTTTTGCTGGAGCTTTAGCTTTGGCTGGAGCCTTAGGGGCTTCTTCCTTAGCGGCAGCGGCAGGCTTCTCAGCCTTAGGCGCACCAGTTGCTTTAACTTTTTTGCCACCTTCTGCCTTGCCGGTCAATTCACCGTCAACAACAGCAGATACAGAAACCAAAGAGTTATTGATGCCATCAAAAGGAGAAGGCACATAAGCGTCGGCAGCCCAATCGTTTTCCCAACGTTCGTTGTTGATCGCGTAGCGGAATTCGTAGTTGGCACCCAGGGCCAATTCAGTAGAAGCAGTGTACTCCGTTTTGCCAGCCTTCATAACCAGGCCGCTTTGCCAGGTCCAGGCATTGAAGTCGCCCAATACGCGAACTTCGGCACCATCCTGAACAGCAGTGGCAGGCAAAGAGAAAGTAACTTTACAAACTTTTTTCGTTTTGGAATAATCCTTCTTCAACATGTCATTTGGTATTTGTGGTTGAAAGAATCAATGACTTTGTTGCGATCTAAGCAGGTGATGTAAGGGTGCAATAATTTTAATTGCAGGGCAAATTTAGAAGCTATTATTTTGATTTTCAAAGCTCAATGCTTTTTTTCTTGTTTTCTAAACGCTGGACGAGCTGAAAAAATATCTGGCATTTACGCATTTTTTGAAATAATATTTATCCAGATGCAAAAAAATCTGTGGCTTTTTTGGAACCGATGAAGTTCAACGAAATAATCAATGGAAATAAAAAAATGAAAAAAAATATGATTTAGTTGAGAAAGTTGAGGAGTTGAGAAGGTTGAGGCTACCGCAAACGACAGATTTTCAACTTTCTCAACTCCTCAACCTTCTCAACTCCTCAACTATTTTAGAACTTACCGTTCTCGTAGTACTGCAAAATTATTTTCCAAATTAAGTGGCGGTATTTGGCTGAGATCAGGTTGCCATTGGATTGGGTCAGGTTGTTTTTTGCCAAAATGTATTCCGATGTATTGGCTGTTCCAGCGGTAAACCGTTTTTCGAACAAACGTACATTTTCCGTTTGTGCAGCTACTTGTTGTTCGGCTGCTTTCCACTGCTCCTGGGTTGCCCGGTGGTTTTGCACAGCCTGTTCGATCTCGGTGCGGAGTTGGTTTTTTACATCAGCCAGGTTGTTCTCGGCAATGTTTTCGTTGATTACTGCCCGTTGTACCTGTTGCTGGAGGGCACCACCCCGAAACAAGGGCATATACAAACCAATGCTCATGCTCCCGTTGCGGGTAGCATCCAATTGCGAAAAATACGCTTCTGTGCGGGTGCTGGTAAAAAAGGCACCATAATTCCCCTGGAAATTGATGCTGGGGAAAAAATTAGAACGTGCGGCCTCAACCCCTTTTTGGGCACTTAAAATGCGCAATTGCGCTCCTTGTATTTCGGGAAGGCTGGCCTCTGCTTTTTGTAAAAGGGTTGCCGAAGCCATGGCTTCAGCAGGGCTGTTGACCCTTTGGATCAGGTTGGCATCCAGTTGGGCGTTCATGTCCACTGGCTGGTTCATTTGTTGGAAGAGGTTGACCTTGGCCAGTTCGGCATTGTTGCGGGCGCTGACGGCATTGAATTCCTCATTGGCCAGTTGGGCTTTGAGTTCATACACCACTACTTCATTGGCCACTCCCGCCGCTACTCTTTTTTGCGCCAGTTCGATTTGCTGGCGGGTAGCATTGGCTTGCTCCTGGGCTACGCGGAAAAGCTCCTGATTGGCCAGGGCATTGAGGTAAAAAGTGATGATGTTGCGGCGAATCAGGTTTTTGCTGGTTTCCACATCTTTGATGCCTGCCTGAATGGCCTGTTTCTGTTGTTGGCCCT
>JAAFHQ010000984.1 GCA_013298445.1 Chitinophagales bacterium
GCTGGGTGTACCAAAATACCCCGTACTCCAAAGCCATCGAGCAAAAGGCCGCAGGTGAAGCTGGGAACCCCATCCCGAGGGTGGTAGGTGATCCTTCGCCCATCCGCTACGTTTTTTACATCCTGAGAGAAAATCGCACATATGATCAGGTGTTTGGTGACATCAAACGCGGCAATGGGGACCCTTCCCTCTGTTTATTTCCCGACAGCGTGACGCCCAATGCCCATAAGTTGGTCAATGAGTTCGTGCTACTCGACAATTTTTACGTCAACGCCGAAGTAAGTGCCGATGGGCACAGTTGGTCAATGGGCGCTTACGCCAACGATTACCTGGAAAAAACCTGGCCGACCAATTACGGGGGGCGTGGCGGTAGTTATGACTATGAGGGCCAAAACCCCACTGCGGTACCCAAAATGGGCTTCATCTGGGATCATTGTTTGCGCAACAAGGTCAGTTTTCGCAATTACGGGGAAATGGGTTACGGCTTCAATCCGGCCATTCCGCCCTCCTTGCGACCCTATACTTGCCGAAAATACCCAGCCTGGGATTTGAACACCAAAGATTCGCTGCGCTATGAGCGTTGGAAAACTGATTTTGATTCCTTGCTCAGCAAAAATGTGGTGCCAAGGCTCAGTATCATTGGGCTAGGTGGCGACCATACTTCCGGAGCAGCACCCGGAGCCCGAACACCTGCTGCGATGGTTGCTGACAACGATTGGGCTTTGGGGAAAATCATTGAGCACATTTCACATAGTTCCATTTGGAAAGAAGCAGTTGTATTTGTGATCGAAGATGACGCCCAGAATGGCCCCGATCACGTGGATGCCCACCGCTCAATTGCCTTGGTGGCCAGCCCGTATACCAAGCGTCAGCATTACGAACGCACAATGTACTCCACGGCAAGTGTGGTGCGCAGCATTGAACTGATTCTGGGCTTGAAACCAATGAGCCAGTACGATGCGGCAGCTACTTCGTTGTATGCCTGTTTTGACAAAAAGCCAAATCTACAAGCTTATACTGCGGCACCTTATCGCATCTCTTTGAACCATCTCAATCCTGAGCGAGGTAAACTCTCCCAGCTCTCTCGCAATTTGCCGCTGCAGAAAATGGACCAGGTACCGGATTTGTTGTTCAGTGAGATTGTCTGGAAAGCGGTAAAAGGGGAGCATTCAGTGATGCCTGCGCCGCGGAGGGGGGCATTTATTCGGGCTCGGGAAGAAGCGGAGGAATGAGACACTGGGCCCAATGGTGTGTCTTGTCGCAAGTGCTCCCATCAGCGCTTACACCAGCATCCCTTCCCCAATCCCCCCCACCACCGCCCTCACCAGCGGCGATCCATTCTTCCCCAAGTACACCAGCGCACTATCAATCGCTACTGAAACAAAAGGGCTGTCGTCCGTGTGTACCAGTTCCTTCAATACAATTTTCGGCTCTTTGCTCAAATCATAAGCCGAAGAAATGAAGGCAATACCGCGACCTACTTCTACCAAACTGATCAACAGCTCGAGGGAAGACACCTCCTGCACAATTTTACCCATCCGGCTAAACCCGGCCAACTGACACATCTGCTCAATCTCGTCGTAAACCGGATGCAGGTTCCGGGTGATTTCCACCCAGCGTTCATCGCGTAGAGATGCCAAACTGAGGGAGGCTTCCTGGGCTCGGGGATGTTGCAGGGAAAGGATGACCCGCAAACTGCCCTTGTTGATCACTTTGGCGTTGAGTTCCGCGCAGTGCAAAGGTAGCAAGGTCAGACCCAGGTCGATTTTTTCAGCCAAAACAGCTTCCTGCACACTTTGGGGCGTAGGGAATTCCACCAGTTTGACCTCCACATTTGGAAAATCCCGATTAAGCACCTGCAGCAATTCCACGATGCGTTCCCGTAAGGCGGTTTTGTACACCCCTACATGCAATACCTGTTGGTGCAAACCAATTTCACGCGCTTGTTCGATGGCCTGTTGGCTGAGTTGCAGGATTTTTTGCGCAGCCAGGAAAAAGTGTTGCCCCGCTTCACTGAGTTCTACCTTGCGCAGGTGTTGGCGGCTGGCGCGGATAAAAAGCTCCACTCCAATTTCGTTTTCCAATAAAGCAATTTGTTGACTCAGGGCGGGTTGAGAAACATACAGCCGCTGGGCCGCTTTACTGAAATGCAGTTCCTCGGCCACGGCCACAAAATAGCGCAATTGACGTAGTTCCATGATTCAGTATAAGTTTTGCTTATGACAAAATTAGAAAATTGTATTGGCTTGGGTGGGTCTTTTGGAGAAACTTTGTGGGAGTAAGTTTAGAAGGTTGAGGAGGTTGAGAAGGTTTAGGCTCCGCGAGCAACTCAGGCAAAGGCTGCGTTTAAGTCGCTCGCGGAGCCTCAACTTCTCAACCCCTCAACTTTTCAACTAAAATAAAACCAAATTCACATGCCACTCATTCTCGAAAATCCCCAAACTACCCTGAATAACGCCCAAGATTTCCTGCCGCTACTCGGCACCGACCACATCGAATTTTACGTCGGTAATGCCAAACAATCTGCCCATTTTTACGAACACGCCTTTGGTTTTGAAATGATCGGCTACGCCGGGCCAGAAACCGGGGTGAAGGATCGTGCCTCTTATGTGTTGCAGCAAGGTAAAATCCGTCTGGTGCTCACCACTTCTTTGGTTCCCTCTTC
>JAAFHQ010000985.1 GCA_013298445.1 Chitinophagales bacterium
TCAACTCATTCTCGGTGGCACCAGCTTGTTGTGCACTTACCAACAAGGGGAAAGCGCAATCCTCTGCCAAAGGAGTTTGTGCCGTTTGGAAAGCCCCATCCACAAAGGGCAGCCAGGCGAAACCACTGGGGATGACCAAGTTGGTAAAAAAGGCGGCTTCGTTAAGATTCATGCCTTTGAGTGCAAAAACCTCCTCCGCACCATTGGCATTGAGCAAAAGAATGGAATCAAATAAGCTTTGTAATTGTGAAGGTAAGCTTGAGGCGTTAGTATTTACGGCAAGGTTAAATACCAGGGCACTCGGATTTGTGTTAGTTGTCATTGTTGTTCAGTTTTATATTTAAGGAGACAAACGTAGCTTTAACCTTTATGCCCGGACAGGGCAATTGTAAATGGGAATCAGGAATTTTTTTTGGTATAAAAATATCATTAATTAAAATTGCTCAAGTAATCGTCTGGCCTCCGCTTGCCAAGGGTTGTTTTCTTTGGCCACTTGCCTGAGTAGCGGCTTGGCTGCATCCTCTTGATTGCGCTGAATCAGGGCCAGGGCTTTATACCAGCTCAATTGCTCTGGGTATTCTCCTTTTTTTTCCAGGTCCTGAAGCAGTTGCCAGGCCTTATTCCCTTCGCCCTGTTTCAGGTAAGCTACCACCAACATCAATTTGGCCTCAATGTCCGCTGGTTTAAGTGCCAGGTACTGTTCCAATTTTCGGCTGGCCCGCCGATATCGGCTATTCAAGTAAGCTTTACTGGCACTGTCCAGCAACTCGTCTGCTTGCGATCCCTGCCGATAGGGTAGCCAATCCGGAGGACTGAATTTCTGGCTGGCTTGGATCAATTCCGACTTTTCTACCAATACCACTTTTTTAACCAAATAGCTGCCCAGTAGCAAAAAAGCGACTATGCTCACCCAAAACAGCCATGATTTTGAAATCCTAAGCAGTAAGGGTGGCTTGGCTGGAAAAGCAGAACGATCAAAGTGCGGTGAATTTTTGCGCCAGGTCTCCCGCTGTAAATCATAAAGTGTGTTTAACGTTTTGCGCAGTTTATCTGCCGCTAAACGAAACTCTGGATCGGTTTTTAAACGCTCTTCGAGCCGAATCCGTTCCATTTCGGGCAAACTTTGATTCCACCACGCTTCTAATTGCGCGATGTCTTTTGGGAATAAGTCTTTCATACAGCGTTCATTTAATTAAAATGATTAAAAATACTATCCATACAAACGTATAACTGTTTGAGGCATTGATGGTAAGTCGCTTTGGCTACGTCCTCGTTCTTGTATTCCAGCTCATCGGCAAGTTCTCGGTGAGATTTTCCATCATTAAAACCCTTTACCAGGGACTGTCTTCTAGCATCTAATTTTTCCATACATTCCTGTAGTTTTTCCAACAACTGCGTTTTTGACTCTTCCTCCCCAGCGGTATCATTGTCTGACAAATCGATAGGTGGCAAGGTCAAAAAACCAGGCTTTTCATTGCGCAATAAATTTTTGCAAATGGCAATCAAATAAGTGGACAAACGCACATTTTGGGGCTTAATTTTTTGCGCTCTGGCATTCTCAAATAAGATGATCAAGGCATCAGAAAAGATAGAGTGTGCTTTTTCCAAGGCTTGTTCCCAATCCCTGGAATGCTTGGATGCACTACTGTATACCTGTTTGGCGGTCCATAAGGTACAGACCGGATAACATTCCTCTATTTCCTGATTCAAACCACTTGCGCCTTTTTGCGCAAAGGCTTCCAAAAACGCTCGAACTGTAATCATGAAGTATCCCTACTAAATATGAATTGAAAAAAAGCAAAAAAGTAAATGGGATTAGTCAAAAAGAAATCAAAAAACACTTAGGCAAGATAAACAATAGAAATAAAGTTGGAAACTTGAATTTACCAATTGGCTACTTCTCTATAAATAGACAACAGTCAAAATGTTTAGAGATGAATAAGCCACTTTTACCCTCAAAGTTATCTTTTATCGATAACCTGAATACCTGGCTCGACCAAAATTGCGACCAGGAACTGGATGTAGATACCATTGCCAGCGCGATGTGTATGGAGCGCACTTCCCTCCACCGCCACATTAAAAAATCGAAAGGCGTAGCAATCAAAGCCTACGTAGCCAAATACCGAATCGAACGGATTATTGAACGCTACGGTAGCAATCCCGACGAGTGCATTACTCAACTGGCTTACGCCGTAGGTTTTGGGGATTACCGCGACTTTGCGCGCAGATGCCAACAACTGTATCAGTGCTCGCCCAAACACTTGTTGAAAAATCAGAAGAAAAAGGACGTGGCTTAGGGGGAACTTGGTTTTGAATCGCTACCGACTCATTTTTAAACCCATCGAATTCGAGGGGTTTAAATCTGGATTGTTTGCGAACGATAAAGAAAGGAAACCAGAAAATGGGGCAGCATCTTGAAGTTCACGCTCCAACCGCGGAGCGGTTCAATTCAGAATAGCCCCGGTCGTCCGCAGGGCCGATCAGTTCTAACAAAAACGGCTTGAAATCAGCTTCGCTGCTTATTTTTGATAACCGCGACGACGCGACGACGCGACGATTAATCGTCGCAAAAACAGCGCTTTGCGCTGTTTCGTCGCGCCGTCGCGTCGTCGCGGTTATCAAAAATAATTGGGCGTTAGCCCAATCCATAGCGTTTCAAAATC
>JAAFHQ010000986.1 GCA_013298445.1 Chitinophagales bacterium
TGTGGGTGGCGGATGGTGCCAACCAGCGCATGCATATTTTTGACAACCAACAAATGCCGCCACGCTACCTGTCTTCCGTAGCTCTGCGCGACCAGCCAGGTTGGATAACCTTTAGTATGGACGGGCGCCACGCCTGGCCGAGTACAGGTGAAATCATCGACATTGCCAGCAAAACAATCATTCACCGCCTCGCGGATGAAAAGGGTGAGATTGTGCAAAGTGAAAAAGTGGTGGAAATTCATTTCGAAGGGGGCAAGGCGGTGAAAAAAGGGGACCAATTTGGTTTGGGAAGGGTTATAAAATAAGGAAACAAAATTGGACTTGAGCTGGTACAAGTTTTCAGGCTTGAGCTGGTACAAGTCTCCAGACTTGTACCAATATCAACACGTTTCAAAACCGCCCACTTACCGGAATCCCTTTAAGCGTCATCCCCTGTACCAAAATTTCAAAAGCCCCAGCTTTATCATTGGTGAAAAAATTAAAGGTGGCTTTTCCTGCCTCATCAGTTTCGATAATCGGTGCCCAATGCAGCGTCGTGCGGTAATCGGGGCGATCGTGTTCGGGTTTTTTCTGATCGTATTGGGGAGAATAAAACTCGCGGGCTTTGTAAAATCCAGGGTGTTTGAAGTTGATGATGCCATTTACATCGTACTGAGCGGGTTGGTTGCCAGTGCGTTTGGTGTATACTGCCACCACTCCATTCAGGCCTCTGTTCCCAAACATGGCGGCCTGACCTCCTTTGAGCACATCTACAAAAGCGATATTGGACACGGGAACAGTTGACAAAGTGCTGGCATCCACAACGGTGCCATCGAGTACAAACAAGGCCTGTGCAGGACCACTCAAACTGTTGATTCCACGCAAAACCACCGACTGATTGGGGAAGGTGCCTACCACCTGGGCACCAGGTATCCGCCGCAGGAAGTCAAAAACACTCAGCGCAGTAGAGCTGCCAGGTATGGAATCAACAATCATACGATCGGTAGGCGCTCGGTAAGGGATGTCTGGCACCCCGTAAGGATTTTTTGTACGTTTGCCTTTCACTTCAAACTCGGCCAAGCTCAGCTTCCAAATGCCCGGGAACAAAGAGTCCAGATCCGCGAGTTTTTTGCTGTCTGCTAAAAAGCTTTTCTGCTGGGTAGCATCCGTACTGAGCGGCAAATCATAACCAGCCCGAGGATCAATTGGCGGCGGGTTGTCGCCATCTAGGCGGATTTTGATGTCGCGATTGCCCGCTATCCCCTGCTGATTGGCATCGTTGTTTTTTCCTTTTTTGGCGCTATTTGCCGTGGGTTTAGCCCCTTGAATCACCACCCGCGTGCTGTCGACAAAGGGGAAACCAGAAATGGAAAAACGGCCATCAGGACCAGAGCTGACCAATTGAGATATCCCCTTTTCCATCGCCACTACCATCAAATCAGCGGCAACGGGCTTATCGGGCTGATCGAGTTTGGTGGTTTGACCACCAATGGTAAAACCCTGCTCGGGCAACCAGGCCAAGTCAGGCAAATTATCCTGTAACACTTGTTTCCAGCTAAAACGCCGCCAGCCCTGGGTCAGCATCAGCATGTCGAGCAACTGCCGACGGGTTGCGTTTTCTTCCACAAAAAAATAGCCGGGGTCTTCGATGTGTCCGGGTAAGTCAGCTTGCAACAGGAGGTAGGAGCGAATGTCTTGCCCATATTTGCCCCAATACACGCTTTGTTTGTCGGTGACAGTAGCCGAAACCATGGCTTTGAGCGGATTCCCGGCCTGGTCTTTGAGTTGTAAGGTCACACTGACTTTTTGCCGCGCAGCATAGGTGCTTTTGTCTGTGCTGATGCTTAATCGAGCTCTTTCCCGAGGATTATCCACAAAAACGAGGCGTTCACAAAGGGGCTCACCCTTGCTACTGAAGAGGGTGAATTGAGCGATGCCTTCAGGAATCGAGTCGGTAGGAATGGTGAGACTGAGTTTTTCCAGACCTTCCGTATTGCTAAAGCTGAAAATGGTCTGGCCCCGCAAATGCCCCAGGATCACGGCATCTTTTAGTCCATTCGGGATGGTGCTGCGCACGTTGATCAGCAATTGATTTGGTGGACGTTGGGTAATTTGTAAGGTATGGCCTTGTTCCTGGGCAGCAGGCAAGGGGATTTTTTTATGGATGCCTTGAAAACTGAGTTCGGCTTGATATTTTCTTCCCGCTTGTGGTGTGAAAGAAAAGGCCCCCAAGCCAAAGCGGTAGGTTTTGAACACGGCAACCTGGGTGCCTTGGTCGTCGAGAATTTTGCCTTCAAATTGGACTCCTGTTCCCAGGTTGCTCACTGCTTTTACCCCAATTTGGGAACTCAAGCCATTGACCAGATCGCCACCCTCGGGCATAAATTGTACGCTAAAATCGGTAATGCTTTTTGGCGTTTCCGGGGCAATGGAAGTTGGTTCCACTTTGGGTTTGACCAGGAAAAACTCCCGCTGAAAGAAAAAGCTGGAGTCGTAATTCCGCATGTAATTGGTGTAGGCACGCAGGAAGTATTTGCCTTCGGGCCAGTCGCGCTCCGTGTCAAAATCACCATTGCCAACTCCATCCTGAATGCCGATATAGCGGCTGGCTTTACGCGTTAAATCCGGCCCTATCAACTCTACATAGACCAGGTTGCTTACCAAAGAAGGCAAGTGTTCTGCT
>JAAFHQ010000987.1 GCA_013298445.1 Chitinophagales bacterium
AGCTTAAAAGCGCAACAAGGGCTCTCCAATCTGTCTAATCCGCATAATTACCCGGAATTCAAGGAAACCAAAAGCGTTATCGAAGACCGCATGAAGAAGAAGTTCAACTTCCAAATGCCTATGCTTTTCCAAACCAACCCCTTCCTTTCAGCCGCCTATTCTATCGTGGGCATGGCGGTGGGCGGCGGAGAAGATAAGGATAAGAAGGAAAGTATGGACAAAATCGCGTGTATCCTCGATTTTACCGTGCGCATGCACACCGACCTCAATGTCATTTATTACGAAACGGGGTATCTCCGGGACGCAAACCTGACGCTAAAAAAGGAATGCGAAGCACTGTTTTCGGATTGCGCCCGACAGGTGGGCTACACCATTCCGCTAGTGAGTTGCCGCGATGGCGACGATTGGGAACGCCTGTATTCAATGCTAGATAATTACGTGGCAAAAGCATTGGGGGAAATTAGTAACACGACTTCAACCACTGGAACAAATACACTCAATGTGTCAACTGCTCCAGATGTTAGGCTACAAGCTCGAGCTTCGACAAATCTTCAGTTTTCAATAGACCGAGTTGGACTGTTCATTGAGAAGTATAGCAATTTCGTTAGTCAGGGTGGAGAATACTACAAGAAGTTTTCAAAAATAGCCAGTAGTTATGAAAATGAACAAACATGTTCAACATCTCTTCCTGACCAATTCAAGCAACTAAAAAACGACATTGACGAAACCCTCGATAAATTTAACAGTGCCTATAAAATGCCTGAAGTTCAGGGCTCAAAACTCAAGGATATGCTGTATGGTACTGCTGCTGATTAGAATTGTTAATATTCGAAAATCTCTAAGAATCAACTGCTATGAAACAATTTATCCTACTTTTTTTCACACTGGGCAATTTCGCGCTGTACGCGCAGACCACTCAAAATAACGATTATTTTGATCCTAGTAAGGATCCCGTAGCCATTGGGAATGACACGACCATTCAATTAATCGTGAGTGAGTATATACTTTCAAAATCAGTGAAGGCGCGTTTAGGCCAAGATTGCCAGGTTCATAAAACCTACAAAAAAAAGGTAGAAAATGGAGTCTACACCCTTGTATTCGAAGGTACCTATCTGAATAAAGGCACACAAAATTTCATGTTAAGGGTTCCACTTACATTGGATGCTCAAGGCCAGTTTTATTATACCTCGTTGCAGGCACTTATTTGTTCATCCCCAGGGTGTAATAACTGTACAATAAACAATGGAATCTGCACTGGGTGTTGTTCAAGCCAAGGTGAAAGCTCGGGGACAATTACTTCGCCGCTTTCAAAAGTCCAAACCAAACTTGATTAGTAAAAGATGAAATCGATTCTACTCATTTGGTTTTATTGTATCACCAATTATTGCGCAGCACAACAATTGCCTTCTGAAGATGGCTTTTTTGATCCTGCGCGAGATCCGGTTGCCAAAATCTTCAATGAACGGCTTCGATTGCTGATTAATGAGGATGTTGTTATACGTTCCATTATTCAAGGCTTACCCCGAGTAGGAATTGCAGAAAAAGTGGAATGTCAGCAAATTGAAGACCATTGGTGGCTCACACTCGAAAGCCGTCATGCGGAAGACATGGAGCAAAGTGTTTTCGTGGCGGTACGCCTCAAGCCGGATAAGGAAGGGAATTATTTCGCGGATTCATATTGGACCGCATGCACGGGCGAGGGCTGCGGAGGTTGCGATTTCAAACTCCAAATGGACGGCTGTTTCTGCCGATTTGACAAACCAGGCGAGCCTGGAACTCCTGGTGCCTGCTACCAGACTGCTAGTGATGAGCCCTTATTGATAAAAGTGCCACTAAAGGTAGTGCGGAAATAGGTATAAGCAATGTATTCCAAGAAATTCACCATCATAATCCAAATGAAATCAATACCCAATAATTAACCAATCTCTCAAATGAAACCAGGTACACTTTTCAATTTTCACTATCTTCGACGAAGATAGCCGCAGTACAACTCTTTTTTGAGCAATGCTGCGGCCATCTTTTACGCCCTTTATCATTCATTAAATCAAGCTTTTATGAAAAAAGAAATCCTTTTCCAACTGCTGCTCTTGGCAATTAGTAGCACCTGGTTGCTCTGTTGTACAAAAGACACTGGTGGCCCTACTCAAAAAGACCCATGCCCTTGGCCGGATATTACTACTGAAGGGAAACACACGCTCGGCTTCAAGATCAATGGGAAGGAATGGGTGCCTTGTGTGGATTTTTTTGCCGTTGCTGCTACATTGAGGGCGATAGATGCTTCTCTTACAGAGTCTGATGGTTCCAATGGGCTATCCTTTGGCGGGCATTACTTCAGATGGGGAGAGGGTGATAGCACTCATAATGTTTATAACATTTCACTTGGTCCTCTCCATACAGGAGTAATAGACAACTCTGAACTTGTTGGCAGTTCGTTTGACTTTGACCAATCATACAAGGGAAATCTAGAGAATAAATGGTCATTGCCTGATGCACTAGAAGGGTTTCACATGGAGGTTCTTAGGCTCGACACAGCAAAAAACATCATTGCAGGCATCTTCGAAGCTGTCCTTTTACCAAAATATGGTACAGATACGTTGTTTATCACCGAAGGTCGTTTTGATCTTACTTATTACCCACAATAACTTCTAACTACCGAAA
>JAAFHQ010000988.1 GCA_013298445.1 Chitinophagales bacterium
TGTACCCGATGTATTGGTTTCTGTAATGGACTACCCTCAAACCGCCCAACATGGTGCATTCCAGGCCGTTTACCGCGTGAATTTTGCCAATGCGGGCTCCATCAACAACAGCACCCGCATCATTGGGGATGAAGGCGAAATCCTGTTTGGCAGTGGTCGCCTGACTTTGACCAAAAAGAAATTGCCCGTAGCACCTGGCTATGGCAATTACGATAGCTTTTTCACTTTTCCTGAGGCCACCCAAAAGGAATTTGTTAAACAGTACGATGCCAAGTATTCAGAGGACAGCCGAAAGGCCGAGCCAGTCAAGGAAATCAAGTTTGAAGCGCCAAAGGGTGAAGATGGACACGCCATGCACTTTGGTAATTTCTTCGAAAACATCCGCAAAGGCAGTCAGGGTACGATTGAAGATCCGATTGTTGGCTTCCGGGCGGCCGGACCAGCGCTAGCTTGTAATGAAAGCTATTTTGCGCAGAAAGTGATCAATTGGGATCCAGTGGCGATGAAGGTAAAGAAGAAATAATACCAGCGCCGGAGGCGCATACTTTCTAAGGTGAACCCCTAAGGTGCTCTAAGGTGTCTTAGGTGGTGAATAGAAAAAAAGCCCTGCGGAGCAGGGCAAATATTCACCACCTAAGACACCTTAGAGCACCTTAGGGGTTCACCTTAGAAAGGCTTTATACATAATAAATCCTTAGCGTTTATTCCTTTATGCTCCCCTTCGAGAACCACAGGCCATTTCTTCCACTGTTGGAGCCGTAGTTGATTTGATAATTCGCTTCCTTGATGTATTTGGCCTTGTATTTGGCATGCAATTCCGCCGATTGTTTGACCCCGTTCAGCCAAAATTCGTCGTTGCTGAGCCGGAACATATTGATGGCATCTTTGTCCTTAACCAATTTATCACTGATCATATCCTGCACCATACTAAGCACCAACTTTCGATCTTCTTCCGCTTGCTTGCGGTCTTTTTCGGCCTGGATACGATCCTTCTCCGCTTGTACACGATCTAGTTCGGCTTGAGCACGGTCTTTTTCAGCCTGCAAGCGATCCCGATCTGCTTGAGCACGATCTCTCACCGCCTGTTCCCGATCACGTTTGGCTTGTACCTCATCCCGCATGGCTTGCTCTCGATCTAAATTGGCCTGGAGGCGGTCTTTTTCAGCCTGGACCTTATCCCTTACCGATTGTTCCCGGTCGCGCTCAGCTTGCACTCGGTCTTTTTCTGCCTGAACACGATCTAGTTTGGCTTGCTCCTGATCACGCATAGCTTGAGCACGATCTCTTTCCGCCTGTTCGCGGTCTCGACCCGCTTGCTCCCGATCGCGTTCGGCTTGTTGACGATCCAATTCAGCCTGGGCCCGGTCGCGTTCAATCTGTTCATCTATTTCTTTGATCACTGGCTCATATTCGGCGTATTTGTCTTCAGTCAGTTTTTCGCCATTCACGTACATTTCCTGGATTTTTTTATCCACTCGTTTGATGCTGTAGGTTTTGCCATTCACGTCCTGCAGGAACATAATTTGTGGGTTACTGGCTGTGCCGCTACCACTTACATTGACGTTGCTGAAAGAAGCAATGCGATTTTCCCGGGTTGTTTGAGCCTGTGTGTTGTGCAAAGACAAAAAAGTTACTGCACTGATCAACAGGACTGTTGCCAGCAATGAGATCTTCTCCATAATACTTAATGTTTTGTAGTTGTGGTGATTGATGATGCGCTTTACCCGATCAAGTAAAGGCGCTTTTTGCCCGGCAAAGGCCAGGGCATATCTAGCTCCATGAAGTTTATACTCCTGAAAAGCCACCAGGGCATTGATGTACAGGGTTTTGTTTTTCATCGCAGCAATGGCCAGGTCGTCACAACAATTTTCGCGTTCCTGGCGGATGAGGTTAGAAACCCAGAGTAGGCCGGGATTGAAAAAGAAAAGGTTTTCCAACAAACACTGGATGAAATTGACCAGGTAATCGCTCCTGCGAATGTGCGCCAACTCGTGCAAAAGAATGGCTTCGACCTGATCTGTTGGCAAGTTGTTCAACAAACCTACTGGCACCAGAATTAATGGTTTTAAAAAGCCCAGGGTGGCCGGGCCTGAGACCAGAGCTGATTCCAACAGCATTACCCGGCGATTTACCTTGATTTGGCCGGCCAATGCTTCCAGGCGATTCCGCCAAAAAAGTGAAGCTTGATAGGTTTTGTGCCACCGCATGCGGTAAACTTGCCATACATTCAGTCCCATTTTGATGCTTTTGAGGCTCAAAATCAGAAGCCACATACTGACAAGGATTAGTTGATTTTGCTCAAACAGACTACTCAGTCTATCTACATTGGTTTTGAACCAACTTTGGGCTTGGGCAATTTGGGCTGAATCAAGGATACCCAATGGAATTTCCAAGGCACCCAAATATTTAATTTTAGGAATAAGTTCTACGTATTCAAAAAACTCCCACTCGATGATTGCAGTAGTAATGGCTACGGCTACAAATGTGAGCATCAACGTAGCCAATAAATTATAGCGTAGCGCTGCCTTCTGACGTCGAGTGGCAAGCAAAATAAATGCCGCAAGTAGGGCCATCGCAAGCCCTTGCCACAAGGAATGCACCAAGGTCCAACTGATGGTTTTTAACAATCTTTCCGAAAAAATACTGGCTGCGAATAT
>JAAFHQ010000989.1 GCA_013298445.1 Chitinophagales bacterium
GAATGGTGGATTTTTGCGGCGGCGGGTCTTAGTGTGATCGTACTGGCCTTGCTTACAGTAAGCATCCAAAGCCTACGTACCGCCCTGGCCAACCCGGTAACTGCGATTAAAAACGAATGACAACTACAATTTATACCAACTGTGTTGCAACTAAGAAACATAGCTAAGTACCCTATAAGCACTACATCGGCTTTGTGTTCCAGCAATACCTATGGTGTAGCATTTTGGCTGGCCTCTAAGTTAGGAAATATTTAGTCACAGCAAAATCCAATTTGCTTTCGTAAAATCTATGTTTATGTGTCCGAAATCGGACACAAACTGTCCAGATGCGAACATGATTTTGAGGCAAAACCATTTTTTAAAATCTGATTATCAGTTAATTACAAAATTGGCACGGTCTGTGACTTTAATCCAGTATTACATCCGACACCGACTTTTGTAAGAATATTACGCTGACTGTTGTTTCATACTAATCTCGTTGCAATTGGCCCGTTTTTGGGGTTAGGGACAAGTAACTGCACTTGTCCCAACCACGGGTTTCCAGCGAGCAACACAAACTCAAATGACCATGCAGTTTACCCAACTCAAATTTGCGCTGCGCAACCTCTGGCGCAACAAGTTTTACAGTGTCATCAATATTGGTGGCCTGGCAGTAGGCATCGCGGTGAGCATGCTGATTTTGGTTTTTGTGGGGCATGAGTTGAGTTTTGACCGTTTTCATAAAAATGCCGACAACATTTACCGCGTGAAGGTTACCTTCAAATTTGGCGAACAGGAAATGCAAGGCACCGGGATGTCGGCCTACATGGGTCCAGCCCTCAAGGAAAGCACTGCTGGTGTAAAGGATTATGTACGGATGCATGCTTCCTTCAATGAAAAACTAGCGTTCAAAAGTGACGCTGACCATATTTTTTACGAAAAACGTTTTGTACTAGCCGATCCTAGCTACTTCAAAGTATTCAGTTTTCCTTTTTTGCATGGTGATCCCAACACTGCTCTGGAACAGCCAGGGCAAATAGTTGTAAGTGAATCCATTGCTGAGAAATATTTTGGGGATAGTGACGTACTAGGCCGCACCTTGACACTCAACAATAGCTTGAATTTTGTCATCAGTGGCGTCATCAAAAACGCACCGTCCAATGCTACGCTGGCTTATGACATCATTGCCCCTTTGCAATCCTTGTTTGCTTTTCAGAAATTGCTCAATCCTGACGTGAAAGAGGACTTGCTCAAAGTGGACAATGTGGTGCGTTTGGGTTCTTTTCAGACCTACCTGCATCTGGCCAATCCTTCCATCCAAGCCTCAGTTTTGAACAATATTCCCAAATTGATGCGGCGGGGTAAAATTTCAGAATCAGAAATCAAAAGCAACAAGTTTATGCTCTCAGCACTCACGGATCTCCACATGGGGGAAAATACCAGTGGCGAGGCCCGAGGCATTAGCAATGTATACATTTTTGCAGGAGTAGCCTTGTTGATCATCTTGCTGGCCCTGCTCAATTACATGAGCCTAACCACTGCTCGGGCCAATGAAAGAGCCCGAGAAGTAGGAGTGCGCAAGGCACTAGGGGCTTTTCGCGGGGAACTGATCGGTCAATTTTATGGAGAATCGGTGCTGGTTACTTGCCTTTCTTTTGTGCTGGGATTTGGCCTGGCTTTTTTGCTGCAGCCCATCTTTTTTGATCGACTGGATCTTCAAATTGACGCGGCCTTTATGCTGAAACCGGTTGTGGTTTTGCCAATGTTGGGCTTGATGTTGGCTTGTATTGTGCTGGCTGGCGCTTATCCTTCATTGGTGCTTTCGGCTTTCCGGCCCGTGGAAGTGTTGAAAGGTCGCTTTTTAAAAAGCAGCAAAGGTGGTATCCAGATTCGCCAAAGCATCACGGTGTTTCAGTTTGTAGCCTCGATCGTGTTGGTCATTGCCGCTTTGGTGGCTCAACAACAACTCAATTATTTGCAATCGCGCAAACTGGGCATGAACAAAGACCAAATATTGATGATGACGCCATCGGCAGACGGTTACCATGCTTTCCGCAACGCCGTTTCCCAATTGAATGGAATAGAAAAAACGGGGAGTGCCTCTTTGGCCCTGTTTAAAGATTACAATTCGATTTTTTTCGTCACCTCGCCCATCAATAAAAAAGAAGTTCCACTCCACACTATCGGGGTTGATGTAGGTTTTATCGATATGTTGGGTTTGACTTGGAAAATTCCACCCACCGATTTAAAAAACACGGCTGGCTGGCAAGGAAAATTGGTCTTGAATGCCCTTGCCGCCAAAGATTTGGGCGTCACCTCCCTGTCCCAAGCCAATGAAATAGGTAGTCTTTTGGGAGAACCTATGGTGGGTGTGTTGAACGACTTTTACTTCAGCGAAATGAGCCTGAATCAAAAAGCGCCATTGGCCATGTCGATTGTGGGCGAAGATTTTAAAGGTACTTTGTATTTAAAGTTGTCGAAAACAGCCAATGTACAAGCCAGTATGGCCGCGATCGGGAAATTGTACAAAAAATACTGCCCCGATAAGCCCTTTGAATATTTCTTTCTGGACGAAAGTTTTGATACCCTGTTTAAAGCCGAAGACCGCATGGCCAAACTGTTTGGCATTTTTACGGGGCTCGCTATTTTTATCTCCTGCCTGGGGCTTTTTGGCCTG
>JAAFHQ010000099.1 GCA_013298445.1 Chitinophagales bacterium
TGTGCTCTTCCAATCTGCCCAAAAGCTGGCGGGTATACTTTCCCTAAGACTGCCCATGCTGAGTTGCAAATCCAAGTAATCGGGGTGAAAGTGCGTTTTTAAAGCCCCTTGGTAGCGTACTTTTATATCGTCCAAATCAGCGCCGGGGTGCAGGATAAAATTGTATTCAAAAGCTTTTTCAGTGCCCGGATTGGCCACAAGCTCGAGGTCGATGTGTGAATAAAGGTTGTGGAAAATTACCTTTCGATGGTGCCGAACCCGTACTCCAGCGGGATGATCTGCAGGGTAATAAACCAGGTAATCCTGGGCCGCTTCCAGGGATTCAATTTGGACATCAGGATTCGATCCGGGAAAATCAATATCAACCCGGTGAAACTGGTAAGTCCTGGGCAATTTTCGGGATTTTTTGGTTTTTGGATCAACAATCAGGGTGTCCCGAATAATTTGGTAGGCATCGTAACTGAAACCGCCCTCGTGCACCTGAACGTTTAATCCCGATTGAGCGGTGTAGACAAAGCGGATTGGCGATGTGGTATTGTCCTGAGTCTGGATTTGCCCCCGGTTTTCGATGAATCCATAAGGCTGCATGGTTTGGCTCCAGGAGGATTGGCTGAACAGCATCAGACAGGCTGACAAATAGAGGGCAAGTAATTTCATGGGAATATGATTTGCAGTTTTTGGCACTAGCCTATAACAAGGTATTCAGGCCTGCAAACCAAAGGTAAGATGCTTGCGGATAGAATGACCAAAGTAATGTATAAACGTAAGCTTACGCTTTGTATACGTAGGGTTTCATTGAATCAACGTAATCAGCCCCGAAGGGGCGACATCTCATAAGGAAGGGTGTAGCCATTTCGATTTAGGCTCAGGATCCAACTCACAGCTCCGCCATCCTCCCGCCCCAAGGCATCACCTCCTCCAACTGCGTAGCCAGCCGCAACAACAAATCCTCCCGCCCCTGCATAGCCGTGAACATGGTACCAACGGGCAGGTTCTCCTCCGTCCACAAGGTTGGGATGGTCATCGAAGGCTGTCCAGTCATGTTGGCAAAGGGAGTCCAGGGGATGTAGCCAAAGGCTTTGTCCGCCAATTGCCCAATGCTGGCTTTGACCATAAAGCCCAAATTGAAGGCATTGACAAACTTGAGCAAGGATTGTTCGGCAGTGGTGTTTTGCAAAGCGCCAATTTTGATCGGGCGGCTGGCAAGGGTTGGGGTGAGCAATAGATCGTGCTGCTGATGAAAACGAGCTACTCGTTGGGCTATTTCATTCCATTCCTTTTTGGCCTGGGCAAAATCACCAGCTTTGAAGGTACGTCCCAGTAAGGCTAGCGCATAGGTATTCGTTTCTACATCCGAAGTGGTCGGGCGGCGTTTGAGGAATTTACTCAATTGTTGCAATTCGCCTTCGGCTTCGCCGGATACCACCACCAAAAAACGTTCTAATAAATCTTCCTTGAAATAAGGTAAGGGCTTCGCTTCCTCCACACTGTGCCCAAGGTCGCTGAGCTGTTTGGCCATTTTGGCCACCGCATCCTTGCAGGCTTGGTCAACTTCAAGGCCCAGGGGATGCACGGTGCTGAAAGCAATGCGCAGTTTTCCTGGATTTTGCCCCAGTTGAGCTACGTAAGTGCCCTCCGGTGTAGTGGTTAGATATGGATCGCCTGGCTGGGAACCACCGATCGCATCCAGATATGCTGCGGTATCGCGCACTGAGCGACTTAAACAACCCTCAACCACTGCCCCACTCCACATTTCACCACCAACTGGCCCCAGGGAAATGCGCCCCCGGGTTGGTTTCAATCCAAACAAACCACAACAAGAAGCCGGAATCCGGATGGAGCCGCCACCATCGCTAGCAGTAGCCATCGGTACAATCCCAGCAGCCACTGCCGCTGCTGATCCGCCACTACTGCCTCCGGGCGAATGTGCCAAATTCCAGGGATTGTGGCTGGGGCCGAACAATTCGGGTTCAGTGTAGGGGGTCAAGCCAAATTCGGGTGTATTGGTTTTACCCATAATTATCAGACCCGCATCTCTGATCTTCTGGATGGAATAACTATCTTGTTTGGAGATGTATCCTTCATAACCCCGGCATCCGGTACGAATGGGTGTGTTTTTTATTTCCAAGCCCAAGTCTTTCACCAAAAAAGGAACTCCGGAAAATGGCCCGCTTCCACCAATTGCCGCTGCGGTCCGCGCAGATTCAAATAAGGGATAAATAATGGCATTGACCTTGGGATTAACCGCTTCAGCCCTTTGGATGGCTGTTTCCAGCAATTCGCTGGCGGTAACCTCTTTTTTCTGAACTAGTTCGGCTAGTCCGGTAGCGTCGTATTGACGGTATTCGGCGTAGTTCAACATTGGATTACAATTGGATTTTTCATTGAATAAAACTAAGCAATCCAACGTACATTCCAGTTTTTATTTCACCAAATATTTTATTTTCCTAAAAAACATCGCAGAATTGTTCCATTTCCCTTTTTTTATTCTTCAAGATTTAGCTAGGTGTAAGAAATACACTATCTTTCCCACCGTTTTTTAGTTAAACAAATAACGTTCAATTTTTAGAACTATGGATAGACGTACATTCAACCAGTTGGCAATCAGCGGTAGTATGGCTGCCTTTTTGCCCGAGTTTGTACTGGCGAACAAAAGCATCATCAGTGTACAATTGTACAGTGTAAGAGATGACATGCAAAAAGACCTGGTTGGTACCCTCAAAGCCGTGCGCAAAATGGGTTATCGCCTGGTCGAAGGCGCAGGATACAACGATGGCAAATTTTACGGTAAAACGCCTGCGGAGTTCAAAATGCTCCTGGCTGATCTGGGCTTAAAAATGCCAAGTGGCCACTTCGGTTTTGGTAGTGCCAACTACGATCCTCAAAAGAAGACAATCAACGATGCCTACAAAAGAGCGATTGACGATGCCGCTTCTATTGGACATGAATACGTTATTGCACCGTACATGATTGATCCTGATCGGAAAGGTGATAAACTAAAGCAATACATTCTTGGCTTGAACAAAGCTGGGGAATATGCAAAACAGGCTGGGGTAAAATTTGGCTACCACAACCATGCATTTGAATTTGAAATGGAAGATGGCCGCCTCATTTACGACGCCATTCTGCAAGATACCGATCCAAGTCTGGTTTTGTTACAAATGGATTTGTACTGGACTGAAAAGGGCAAAGCCAACACCATCGAGTTGTTGAAGAAAAATGCAGGTCGGGTGCATCTCGTACACGTTAAAGACATGGCCAAAACCAAGGATCAGGAGACGGTTGAGGTAGGTCAAGGCAGCATTAACTTCCAGGAAATCTTCAAATACACTCCTGCTGCTGGTGTAAAATACTATGTGGTGGAATTGGAGCATTACAAGAGTACCCCGATGCAGGGAATTGCTGAAGCTTATAATGGTTTGAAAAAGTTGAAATTCTAATTTCGCAAAATTTAGAATTTTCAAGGTGCGGAGAAGGGTCATTTTGGCTTTTTTCCGCATTTTTTTTGTCAAGGCCTTAAAATGACTTTAACAAAATTTTAAGAGTCAATAGCTGGTAAACACAAAAGTAAAGCATCAGATTTTTTATAAAAATGATATTTTTTTTTGTTAACGTCGATCTTTTTTTACCCAATCTACGTTTAAGTAATAACTTTGTCGCGCTTGAATTGTACTAACCTTAACCGAATATTGTACTACATCATTTATGGTCACTTACAAAATCAAACGGCGATTGCTCCGTGCGAGAGTGGTTCTGAATCAGGCTATTCGTCAAATTCTGGAGATCAATCGCATTCGCAAGCAGCTTCCATTTTTCCAAAATCGTGAAGCAAAAGAAAAAGAGATTGAGCAGGATTTAAAACTGCTTAATAAGATTGCGCAGCAACAGGCCGTGCTGATTAAAAAATACGAAGAAGAGTTGGAGACAACTGGTTGATGCCTTAACGTAGAGACGCACGGCCGTGCGTCTCTACAGCACCCAATCGCAGCCGAGGCATCAACCTCTCAACGCCTCTATCTCCGCAATTTCCTTCGGAATTCCCGGCCCCAAAACCCTTGGCTCATCGTAAGTAACCAACACATCGTCTTCGATGCGTACGCCTGAAAAATCCCGATAAGCTTGTAAGGCTGGATAATTGATGAATTGACTAAAGCGACCTTCGGCCTGCCACATGTCTATCAATTGTGGAATAAAGTAGATTCCTGGCTCAATGGTCATCACATAACCAGGCTGTAATTCGCGGGCCATCCGCAATGACTTTAGGCCAAACTGAGTGCTGCGCTCCAATCCTTCTCGATAGCCTACAAAACTTTCGCCCAAATCTTCCATATCGTGTACATCCAGACCAATCATATGCCCCAAGCCGTGTGGGAAAAAGAGGGCATGTGCGCCTGCCTGGACAATTTCATCGGTATCCCCCTGCAACAAGCCTAGAGATTTCAAACCATTAGTAATTACTTTGGCCGCGGTGAGATGTATATCCAGATTGCGTACACCAGGGCGACTGGCGGCAATACCCGCCAATTGCGCATCCAACACAATTTGGTAAATTTCTTTTTGTTGTTGAGTAAAAGTAGCATCCACTGGCCAGGTACGGGTGATGTCGGCAGCATAGCGTGAGCTGGATTCAGCCCCCATATCGGCCAGAACCAAATGGCCAGATTTCAGGATATTGTGGTGATGGTGGTTGTGCAAAACCTGGCCGTTGATGGTCAGAATGATGGGGTAAGCCAAATCTCCACCACCAGCTATCGCTATGCCTTCCGCAATTCCGGCCAATTGCGCTTCCTTGACGCCTGGCTTGGTTTGTTTCATGGCCGCCAGGTACATGGCTTTGGTAGTCACCAACGCCTTCTCCATTTCTACAATCTCTTCGGCAGTTTTAACAGATCGTTGGGCTACAATGGCTTTGATCAAGGTAGGCGAGGCTTCGTTCTGGATGTCCAATAGGGGCAAATGGAGCCAATAGGCCAAATTGATTTTGTTTTCAGACCGGTAAGGGGGTAAAAAATGGATGGCACGGTTTTGTTTGTTTGTGGCCCGCAACACTTCAACCAAAAGATCGTAATCCTGCACCTCCTTGATACCCACGTGTTGTGCCTGATCTTTCAAGGAAGCCTGTGGGCCCATCCAAATGATGTCCTCAATGCTCAATTCGTTGCCAAACAGGATGGTTTCACCGGTTTCAGTGTCCATGATTGCGGCTAAATGGGCATTGTCCAAACCGATGTAATAAAGAAAATTACTGTCTTGTCGAAAAGGGAAAGTGTTGTCCAGATAGTTTTTAGGGCTGTATTCATTCCCCATCAGCAGGATGAGGCCTCTTCCCACCTGCTGCATCAATTGCTCCCGGCGGCTGGCATAAGTGTTGGCAGAAAACATAAGTTAGATTTACGATCGTTTGTAATGTTGCTTCAGATCGTAAAACTAACAATGGCTGGACAAAAAGTAGAAAAAACACTGTGAATTATCATTATGCAGTGGGGCATCATTTTTTATCGCCCCTAATCTATAAGAACGGCTAAATGAGTATGTGCACGCTGAATCCTCAATACTCGACCATCGGTTGGATCAAGTTTAAAAATTCGGTTGTTCCAGGTAGCGAACAGAAACCCTTCATGAAAAGCGAAATCTATGCGCTGCGATTCAGCAGCCAAGCCATGATGCCGCAGGGTAGATACCCATCTCCGTCGTCTTACCTGAGTATCCAAAGCAAAAACTCGGCCATCCCAACCAACAAACGCAACATCTGGATACTCCAATGCCGAAATTTCGGATTCAGGGTCTCTTGGCAAGCCGTAATTTCTGATTGCATCTCGCCAAAGAGGAGCTCGAGAATAATCTTTAGGTGCAAAAGCGTAAGCCATAACGATTCCTTTTGGTGATTGAAAGCACAAGAATTCCATCTGGGGTTTGGTTAAAAACTGTCCTTTTATTGCCAAGCATTTCAGGCAGTAAGGATTTAGTTCGTTTTACAATTCTGTGACAATTTAAAACCGTTTCCTCAGAAAAGCAACCGATTTCTAATTTAAACGAACAAAACACCTAATTGGGTTCCCTGTTTGTCATTTTTTTTTTACAATTAAGTGTTAAAATTAAGAGAAGAATATTTGTAGCTGAATAGTGTTATTTTTGCCTCGCCGCTATACTTCGTGCGGGATTGTTTAAACCCAAACAACATCCATGAAACACATCCATGAATTGCTTTCTTTGTTGGAATTGGAACAATTGGAAGAAGACCTTTTCCGAGGCAGCAGCAAAAGTGTGGGGAGCAGCACCGTTTTTGGGGGTCAGGTTTTGGCCCAGTCCCTATACGCAGCCATGAAAACTGTACCTAGCGACCGCGAGGTGCATTCCCTACATTCCTATTTTATTCTACCTGGTGATTTGGAAATTCCTATTGTTTTTCAAGTGGAACGTATTCGTGATGGTGGTAGCTTTACGACGCGCCGGGTAAAAGCAATTCAAAAAGGTGAGCCGATTTTTTTTATGTCCGCTTCCTTTCAGTTGGCACAGGATGGTTTTGATCACCAAATTGCCATGCCCAATGTATCCCCACCCGATTGGCTGGTCAGTTGGGAGGATTTGGCGCAAAAATTCGGGGAAATGCTGCCTGAAAACATCCGCAATTTTTTAAACCTGGACCGCCCGATTGAGTTCCGCCCGGTTGAGTTGGTCAATCCAGCCTTACCTACCAAAAGTCAACCTTTCCGGCACATCTGGATAAAGGCCAAAGGAGCAATGCCTGAAGACCCACAAACCCATCAGTGTGTGTTGGCCTATACCTCCGATTACAACTTGCTCACTACCGCCTTATTGCCTCATGGAAGCGAGGCTTCTTTCGGCAATGTAAAAATTGCCAGTTTAGACCATGCCATGTGGTTCCACCGCCCCTTCCGGATGGATGAGTGGTTGTTGTACGCCATTGATAGCCCAAGTGCTTCCAATGCCCGTGGATTTACCCGGGGAAATATCTTCACTCAGGATGGGCTGTTGGTTGCTTCAGTAGTGCAAGAAGGATTGATTCGACCAAAAAAATAAGTATTTTGCCGTCTTAATAGTGGGGCAAAAATAAATGTTCATTTTTCCTGAGCCAAAGGATTAGATAAGACACTTAAAATGAAACGTTTACTCATCTAATCCTTTGGCAAAATGAACAATTTATTTTTTATCGCCCCTCAATAATAACCTGATTACCCTCATGCAAACGATCTACGAGACTAGACTTTTTCAACTCGCATCTGAGTATGAACACATGATGCGTCGCTCCAACGATTACAAAGGGCTGAGCAATGGCATTTTAGATCGTTATGCACATCCAGTACTAACCACTGGGCATCTGCCACTTACCTGGCAATACGACCTCAACCCTGAGACCAACCCGAACTTAATGTTGCGCCAGGGGGTGCTCTCCATTGCTAACGCGGGAGCCATTACCGTAGGTGATAAAATTGCATTGATGACCCGTTTGCAAAGCTTTGATGGACAATTCTTTTTTGCCCTGGCGGAAAGCAGTACAGGCGTTGATCGGTTTCGGTTTCGCACCTACCCTACCGTAATCCCTATCATGACTACGGTGCGCACCAACATATTTAATTTGCGTTTAACTCCACATGAAGATGGTTGGATTTACGCCTTGTACAACCTTCGCCAAAAGGATCAAAACAGTGCCGCAGCTACTTACCATCATGCTGTTGCCCGCACGAAAGACTTACAAAAATGGGAAAGTTTGCCCGATTTGGTTTTTAGCGCTCCAGCACAACGCTTGTGTTTGTTGCACCCAGCATTGATTGATGGCAAATACATGGTGTACAGTCAGCAAATTGATCAATTGCAAAGCGGGATGGGAAGACGGCCCATTACGATCAACAGCTTTGAGGATTGGGCACATGCCACCTGTACTGAAGAAAGCACGATCAAGGGTATTGCCTTTCCCGAAATAGAAACCCCTGCATACGTCCTGGGACCTTGCCCCATCAAAACCGAGTTGGGTTGGATACACCTGTGCTCCGGCTTGCGGCGGAGTTCATATGGTTGGCGGCACATCTTACAGGTCTTTTTGACCGATTTGCATGATCCTTCCAAAGTTATTGCCCAACCTGGTGGCCATTTTTTGGAATTAAACGAAAAAGACAAGTCAAGTCCTGCCTTAAGGATGTTGCACTCCAATGGTTGGGCCATGTTCAAAAACAAGGTTTATCTGTATTATACCAATTTAGACAACCGGGTCAAAGTAGTCAGTACCCCATTAGACCGCCTGCTGGATTATTTGGTCAATACCCCTCAAAATCAAACAGATGCTTCAACTGGTTTAAAAATGCGCCTCGAAATGATTGACCAGAATCAAACTTTTATGGACAAATTTCATTTATAAACTTAAAGCATGAACTGGTCTTTTTCCATCAAAATGAATCCTTTTTGCAATACCCGCAATTTGGCCAATTGCTAATTTTTTGACCAAATATATGGCGGTCTCAAACTTCTATGCTATTTTCGCCCGTACAAACTATAAGTAACAAAACGCATTTCAGGGTTAGAATTACGTTATTGAGCGACTTTTAAACAACATTGGTCTTCCTTTCCATTTCTGTATCGATTCCATGACCGACACTGGTAACTTTGGATAAACTTCCAATGTGGTAACTGTTTTTTTCTAAATAAATGTCCAAATTATGCAAAAACGAGTACGTTTTTTTTCAGTAGTGTTCACCCTACTGTTCACTAGTAGTGCTTTGCTGGCACAAGCTACTTTAAAGGGTTCGGTAAAAGACGAGAATGGTGAAGCATTGATTGCTGCATCAATCAGCGTAGCTGGCACCACCACTGGGGTCATTACCAACTTGGAAGGCATGTATGAAATGCCATTGCCAGCCGGAACCCACACCATCAATGTTTCTTACACTGGTTATGAGGCGATTGCTCAGGTGGTAACCATTGGCACCCAAGATGTGGTGCTGGATTTCATTCTTAAATCAGCAGTGACCAATCTTAACGAGGTGGTCATCAGTGTTGGTAGTCGCAACACCTTGCGTACTTCTACCGACACACCGCTGCCCATCGACATTCTGGGGGCAAAAGATTTGGTTGCGAGCGGCCAAACCACTTTTGACAAGGCTTTGACCTATCGGGTTCCATCTTTCAATAGTGTGCAAACACCGGTCAACGATGCGACTTCTTTGCTCGACCCTTATGAAATCCGCAACATGGGGCCAAGCCGTACTTTGATCCTGATCAATGGAAAACGGAAAAACATGAGTTCCTTGTTGTACACCCAGACCTCTCCAGGTAGAGGGGAAACCGGTGCGGATATCTCAGCTATTCCACAGGATGCCATTGAAAGGGTTGAAATCCTGCGCGACGGGGCCTCTGCCCAGTATGGTTCCGATGCTATTGCCGGGGTAATGAACATCATTTTGAAGAAAGATGTCGACAAAGGTGGCGTTACCCTTCGCACAGGCATGACCAGTGAAGGCGACGGTGAAATGTTTGGGGTTTCGGTCAACAATGGGGCTCGCCTGGGCGCCAGAGGTTTCCTCAATTACACCCTCGATCTTTCCAAGATTGGATTGGCCAATCGCCCTGGCACGGTAGATGCTGAAGGTGAGGCAGCCGATTTTGGGGCCAACATTAACGACGTGCGTTCATTTTTGAAAGATTTCCCTGATGCTGGTAACATCAACGGATCACCAGCTACCACTGCCATGAAGTTTGCTATTAATGCTGGTGGAAAAGTGAATGAAAACAGTGAAGTGTATGGTAATGCTGCTTACATTTTCAAAAAAGTCAACAGCTTCGCCAACTATCGTACTCCTTACTGGCGAACCCTGAGTGATTTTCCTTACCTCACTGATTTCTTCGGTGTCAATGGAAAATACGTAGGCTATGTACCCACTTTTGACGGAGACCTCATTGATTACCATGCTACTGCTGGGTTCAAATCTAGCAGAAATGGATGGAATACAGATGTAAGTTTCACCATAGGTGGCAACCAACAAACTTATACTGTCCGCAATTCACAGAACCGCAACGGCACCCTCAACCCAGACGGCACCTACAAATACCGGGAAAACAGCCCGATCAACTTCCGGCCAGGTGGAACTCGCTTTACACATGCGGTTGGGAACGTTGACGTAAGCAAACGAGTATCCAGTGTATTCAGTTTTGCCTTTGGTTCAGAGTTCCGCACTGAAGACTTCACCATTCTTGTAGGTGATGAGGCATCTTATGAAGACGGCGGTGCCGACTCTTTTGCAGGCAACGACCCACGCAACTCCGGCCATTTCAATCGCTACAACGTTGGGGCTTATGCTGACTTCGCCTTTGATTTGACTGAGAATTTCCTGATCAATGCCACTGCACGTTTGGAGAACTACAGCGATTTTGGCGATGCGTTTGTTTGGAAAATCAGTTCTCGCTACAAATTGGCAGATGACAATGTTGTACTCCGTGGATCTCTTTCTACGGGCTTTAAAGCACCAACGCTGCACCAGATTTATACCCAAAAAGCCCAGTACAGCTTTGTACCCGGCCAAGGTATTCAGGTAGGTGGTTTGGTGAGCAACGTTTCACGGGAAGCTCGTTTGTTGGGCATTCCTAGCCTTGATCCAGAAAAATCAACCAACTTCACCTTAGGGATCGGGCTCAAACCTGCCCCAAATTTCAACATCACCCTCGATTATTTCAGCATCAATTTGACCGATCGGATCATTTTGAGCACCGAAATCAAGTCTACCGGTGGCAATACTGCACTGGATCAAATTTTGTCAGGCAACAACCTGTCCGACCTCAGCTTCTTCGTCAATGCGTTGGATACCAAAACTTCTGGTCTTGACTTTGTAGCCAATTATCGTGCGATCAAATTTGGAACAGGGAAATTGGGTGTAAGCCTGGCTGGCAACGTCATGCTGCAAAACGAAAGAAGTGGCGCTGTGAAGAATCCTAAATTGATTTCAGATGCCGGTCAATCGGTGGCTAACTTGACTCAAGAAGCCTTGTTTTTCACTTCTCGTCCTAAGTTCAAAACCATTTTGGGATTGGATTATGAAACTGGCCGCTTCATCTTCACACTTGGCAACACCCTCTTCGGACCAACCAAATTCAAACAACAGGGTTTGGATGCCAACTTGTACACCGAGTTCAAAACCAAATTGGTAACCGACTTGGCGATTACTTTCCAGACGAGCAAAACATCTACACTTGCTTTGAACATCAATAACTTGTTCAATGTATTGCCTGAATGGGAGTTTAAAGCTGAAAACTCAGCGGGAGAAACCCTGTTGAAAGATGCTGCGGCGTTGAAGACGAATTCCAACCTGATTACCTTCAACCAACGGTATTCGATTACCACTTACGATGGTTCTCACTTCAGCCAGTTGGGAACAATCTTCAATTTGTCTTATAACTTCCGCTTCTAAAGGAGGGACAGTTTGTAAAATAGGACCGCCACTTTTCTGTTTGGAGAGGTGGCGGTTTTTTTGTTATAAATTAGCTTGTGCACCAAATGCCAGTCTTACGCCTATTTTTCACTACATTTGAGTATCACCTATCCTAAATCGCGGATCTAACGCTTCTCTCAACACGCGACAATCTCCGAAAGGCCAGATGAATAGAACAAAAACAAAAAAACAAAATGATCAACTTCACAACAGCTTGT
>JAAFHQ010000990.1 GCA_013298445.1 Chitinophagales bacterium
GTATTCTCTTCGGCCAAAAGTTCGATGTTCAGCTTTACATCACGGCTGGTATCCAGTTTGGCGTATTGTTCACGGAGTGCGTCCACCAACAATTGGCGATCGATGGGCTGTTTGGCCTTGTCGTCGATCACTTGCCGAAAAGAATCGGGGCTGGGGCTATACTTGAAAAACGGTTTTAATGCCGGGTTTTGTGTAGCGTAGGCTACGTCCTTCAGTGCCAGTTGTGGGACCGAAGCATAAGGGAGGATGTTGACGTCCATATCGGGTGTGTCGGTTAGTAGAGTGTTTTTTTGGTGTAAAAGCATTTTGGACGAATAAAATTTTATATTTGAAGTTGAGAAGGTTGAGGATGTTGAGAAGGTTGAGGCTACCGCAGCGATTTTGACAAAGTCCTCGTCTGAGTCTCTGCGGCAGCCTCAACCTTCTCAACCTCCCTCAACTTCTCAACATCCTTAATGACATAAACACCAAATTAGTTTAACCAAGTGCACCAGGAACGAAATAATGTACACTTTTAACTGGCTCTTTTTTAGTCAGGCATCGTTGCTCCTCGGTTACGTAGCTTTGGCTATGCTCCCTCGTCACGCCTTGCCTGACTAAAAAATAGCTCAGCTCTAAGCATACATTATTTCGTTCCTGGTGCACTAGCATTCAAATTCTCCTTTTTCAATCTGCAACAATACATTCTTGCCCTCGATCAAGGTACCACCAGCTCACGCGCGATCCTTTTTGACCAGGATGGCAATGTGGCCGGCGTACGCCAACAAGAATTCACTCAACATTACCCCCAACCCGGTTGGGTAGAGCACAATCCGCTGGAAATCTGGAATACCCAGCTGGCGGTTGCCCGTGAAGTGCTCAACGCCCACAAGGTGAGTCCAAGCCAAATTGTCGGCATCGGCATCACCAATCAGCGCGAAACCACAGTTGTTTGGGACAAAAACACTGGGCAACCCATCTTTAATGCCATTGTTTGGCAAGACCGCCGTACCGCCGCCATTTGTGATGCGCTCAAGGCTCAGGGTGAAGAAGCCTACATCAAAGCCCAAACAGGGTTGGTGGTGGATGCCTACTTTTCGGGCACCAAAGTAAAGTGGATTTTGGACAATGTGGAAGGTGCGCGGGAAAAAGCAGCCAAAGGGGATCTGCTTTTTGGAACGATTGATACCTGGCTCGTTTGGAAACTGACTGGGGGCAAGGTGCACATCACCGATTATTCCAATGCTTCCCGAACTTTGATGTACAACATCCAAAAGTTGGAATGGGATCAGCATTTGTTGGACGTGTTGGATGTCCCCGCCAATATGCTGCCCGAGGTATGCCCTTCCAGTCAAATTTATGGTAAAACCAGTGCTGAACTATTTGGCGCCGAAATTCCCATTGGAGGCATTGCGGGCGATCAACAGGCTGCTCTCTTTGGTCAGGGCTGTTTTCAGCCTGGTGCGGCCAAAAACACCTATGGTACTGGTTGTTTTATGCTGATGAATACGGGCAAAGAAAGAATCCAGTCCAATGCCGGGCTTTTGACCACCATTGCCTGGGGTTTAAACGGTGAAGTGCATTATGCCCTGGAAGGTAGTGTGTTCATCGCTGGAGCGGCCATCCAGTGGTTGCGGGATGGCCTAAAAATCATTGACGAATCACCTGATTCTGAATTTTTTGCCATGAAAGCGCCCAGCACGGAAGGAGTTTATGTGGTGCCTGCCTTTGCGGGTCTAGGTGCACCGTATTGGGATATGTATGCACGGGGTGCGATTTTTGGACTTACCCGTGGCACTTCAAAATCGCACTTGATTCGGGCAACCCTGGAATCACTGGCCTATCAAACCAAGGATGTTTTGGGAGCTATGGAAAAAGACGCGGGGACCCCTCTCGCTGTTTTACGCGTAGATGGTGGCGCCTGTGCCAATAACCTGCTGATGCAATTCCAAGCGGATATTTTAGGCGTGAGCGTTGAACGCCCAAAAATCATTGAGACCACTGCCCTTGGCGCAGCATATCTTGCTGGCCTGGCCTGTGGCTTTTGGAGCATGGCTGACCTGCAATCCAAATGGCACCTCGACCGGGCCTTTCACCCTAACATGTCAGCGGAACAACGCGAAAAGCTGTACAAAGGCTGGTTGAAAGCGGTGGAACGGACGATGGGCTGGGAGGAGTGAGAAAGTAATGAATGATGAGTGATGAATTGGCTACCGCAGCGTTATTGACAATTCATCACTTATCATTCATCACTTATCACTTTTAGTATCCTCCTTCCCGTCCCACATCATGCGTATCCGCCAAAGATTTGATTTCGGGATTGGTACCGAATACGACGAGAATATCTCCTTCTTCAAAAATGGTATCGGGCTTGACGACACCTTCGGAAACATAGATTACTTTATTGATGCCCAGCAAGTTCTTTTTGATGCGCTTGCGGACGATGGTAACGATGTTCAAGTTGAAATTTTTGCGCAAATCAACTTCTTGCACGGTTTTGCCCACAAAAGAAGGTGGTAGGTGCAACTCTACCACGGAGTGATTTTGGTCCAAATCAAAAGATTCGATGGCCGTTTTAAGGTTGAGTTTTTTGGCCAGGCGCTCCGCAGCTTCCAACTCAGGGTGCAGGATTTCCTGGATGCCCATTGCTTCGAGTACTGTTTCGTGGGTATTGG
>JAAFHQ010000991.1 GCA_013298445.1 Chitinophagales bacterium
TCGCATCAAAGGGAATACTTTTTGGATTTTTACCGATTCAACTGCCTCGCCAAACTTAAGCATTACTGGGTTGATTCAAAATACGGAATATGAAGTTCAAGTGCGCCGTAGTTGTGGGGGCGGAAACTGGGGCTCGTTTTCCAATACCTATGCATTTAAAACCCTGATTTGTTCTAATTCCAAAGAAATGACCTGGAATACTTATTTGCGAGAAAAATCCCGGGTAGGGCTGGAATTGCTTGGACAAAATGCATTGGATTACCGATGGCGTTATAGTCCTGACTATTTTAAGTGGTCTCCGATTTATGAAAGTAAAATTCCAAAAATAGAATTGGACAGTCTAAATCCCGGAAAGGTTTATCAAATTGAAGTAAGTATGGAATGCTCTACCGGAAATTGGAGCAATTGGACCAGAAGTAGTTTTTTTACCTGGGGTGAATGTCAACAGATCCCTTCCAGTCAAATGTCCATTGGCATAGACCTGAATTTTCGCAGCGACATTATCATTCTAACATCCAAAATGCAAGCCTCCAACCAATTTTTTTGGAGATATCGTAAACTGGGCACTACCCAATGGGTTCAAGTAATTACCAATAGTCCTTTTTACGACTGGTCTCCCTCCTTTGTGATATCCGAAGTGGCGTACGAGTGGCAAGTCAGCTATCTTTGTGAAAATGGGCAAAAGAGTGATTGGTCGGAAGTTAAACAAATCGCTTTTTCGCCTAAAGTTTGTGAGCCTGCTCAAACCAAGTTTGTAAAAATCAAAAGAATCAACGCCACTAGCGCCGTTCTTTTCGCAGATATCCCCTACGGAGTTCAATTCAGTTGGCGGTGGTGGGAAAAAGGGAAGCCTTTTTGGATTTATTCATCAAGTAGTTCTTATGCCAACAAAGAAGTTGTTCTGGCCAAGTTAAAACCCAATACTACCTATGAGTATCATTTTAGTTATTGGTGTACCAATAGCACCCAGGGCTGGTCGGATACCCATAGTTTTAAAACACTAAATGAGTTCTCTCCAAGCTTTGGAGATTCGGTTCAAGTCTCCATAAAAAATCCTCCCTGGAATATTCCAATCGTGGTTTCACCAAATCCCAATACGGGTGTTTTTCGGATCGAAAGTGTGTTTACAGGGCCTAAAAATGTAACGCTCACTGTCCGGGACCTCATGGGCAGGGTGGTTTTTCGCCGGGAACTTCAGGATCAAATTGCCCTTGATGAATCATTGGAGCTGAGCAATAAAGCCGCTGGAACTTATTTTTTGGAAATCAGGACCACTGAATTTTCAAAAACCGAAAAAATCATCATTCAACAACCCTGATTTTAATCAAAAACGATGAAACCTCTGTCACTACTAACTGCCTTGATAATATTGTGGATCACTCCTTATTCAGTTCTGCATGGACAAAAAACGGATACCACCACTTTTATCAAGTTGTACAGCAATTTTTATTTGTTCGAAAAATTCCGCTCGCCTTTGGTCGATTACAATGCTGGTTATGGTTCTTTTGAGTTTGGAGGGTTTTCTCCGGCGATTCAATGGGCTGGAAAAAAGGAGCGCAAATACCATGAATTAGAATTGAGTGTACTGCGGATTAAACGCAATGAGAACGAGATTCGAATTTTAAAAGAAAAAGAATTCAGCTTGCGCTATGAATTTGGCAAAAGGCGCTTGTCCAAAAATGGAGGCAAAAGTTATTGGCAAAGGGGCTGGTCGCTGCGTGGATTTGTTTATGAAACGGATGCTGAACCATTGTTGAGGAGTGGATTTCCAAAATTTGAAGGGTATTATGGTTTCAGTTTTAGCTACGTACCTCGATATACGGTGCGATTGAACTCAAGATTCAATGCAGAAGCCAACTTGGTTCTGGGCTTAAGTTTATCAGCAGTGCATGGAAGAACGGATAACCCGGCTTTGACAGAGCACCAAAAAGAACAATGGCTTTTTTCTTTGGATGTACTGGATGAACTTCCTTTGAGGTTAGGAGTGGTTTATCGCCTGTGAAGGCTAAAAAAAGCTGAGGTGTTGCCCGCAATCAGCCGACAACACCTCTTCTTACAAAAACCTCTACTAGAATTAAGCGTAAAAAATATCTGGAGCAGTTTAGTCCTTAGTTACAACCCATATCAATTTTTGACTGCGGGTCATTATTTGGAAAGCAGTTGCCTGACTTGGTCTTGGTTGGTGCATAGCGTTCCAAATTTGGATCGAACAATCCATTTTCAAGGAATTCGGTCAAGTCGTCTACTTCCTCCTTAGATAAATTGAGCGGTTTGAATAAGCTGGAAATCTGGCCAGCTGGCACCAAAGAATTTTCAGGAATTCCCGCGTTGAAATATTCAACTACTTGCCGCAAGGAAGTTTTGCTGGCGCCGTGGAAATAAAACCCTACGTTTTTAAGGTTGTACAATTGCGGCACCTTAAACTTGTGCATGTCTTCCTCCTTGTACGTAAACCCACCACGGCCGAGATTGCGGCGATCGCTTGCGTCCGTACGGAATACATTGAAATTGCTTTGGTACAAATTGTTCACACCCAGTGCAAAGAAGCGGTGTGGGAAAGCATTCAATGAAGGCGTATTGTGGCAATTTACACAGCCTGCTTTGCCAAAAAAGACGATGGCTCCTTTCTTCTGTTGTGCAGTCATGACATCT
>JAAFHQ010000992.1 GCA_013298445.1 Chitinophagales bacterium
CAAAAATAAAATTTCGGATTACAACCGCAATTACCACAAACTGGACAAAATCACCATCACCAACCTCGCGGTGGGGGATGACGAAAAAACCCGCAAATTACTGGTGATCCTGCGCCGCTTCGAAAACAAGGGCGCAGCCATGAAGTACTACGATGGGGTGATGAAAAACCGTGCCCAGTTTATGGATGCGAATGTGAATTACCAGTTGTTGCCCATCAGCATGGACAATTACCGCTCGGTGTTGCGGGATAAGACGCTGGATGGGTATGCGGAGTTTTTTGAGGCGAATTATTTGAAATAGGCATCGCTGCTTAAGTGATTCCTTAAGTGCCTTAGGTTTCTTAGGTGGTGAAAGAATTTTCCCTGCTACGCAGGTTTTTTTCTTTTTACCACCTAAGAAACCTAAGAAACTTTAGATTCTTCACCCCAGGTAATGGTCAAAATTGCTCGGTTGTACCGTGATTGAGTAGTAGCGAACTGTATTTTTTTAAGCATCTACAACCTACCTCTTCTCCAACCAACTCTTCTGCAATGCCAACTGCTCCGCACTCGCATTCGGATTAAAACGCAGCACATTGGTCAATTTCCTCGTCACTTTCATCATCGGGGCCGACAAGGTTACCTTTTGCTCCACTCCATTTGCATCTTTGCGCAGCACCACCACTTGTAAAGGGTCGCCCACTTTGGCCGTTTTGTACAAATCGACCAGTACAGCATCTGCATTATCGGCAGTTAGCGCTGCTCCATTGATGCTGAGAATGACATCATTCAGTTTGTAGCCCATGGCCTTACCGAAGGCATTCATGTTGGACAGGTTGCTGATTTTTTGACGCTGGTTTTCATCCGGTTCAAAGGAAATGCGCCCCAGCGTGAAGGTGCTGTCCTGGATTACGGGAGAAAAATCGATGCCTACACTGGCAAAAACCTCCTCCAGGGGCAAGGGCTGGCTACCCGCCACGTATTCTTCCAGGAAAAGGCGGATTTCGGGATATGTCAATTTGCCAATTTCGCCAAAAAGCTCCTCGTCCTTGAAAGGTTTGTCCTTGCCATATTTTTTTGACAAATCGTTGATGAGGCTGAGGATGCCGTATTTGCCCCCCGACAATTGCAGCAACTTAATGTCGAGGCACATGGCGATCAAAGCCCCCTTTTCGTACACATTCCCGTACTGGCGAGCGTAGGTGTCGAGGCAATTGGCACTCATCACCGTGAAGGGTAAGGTATCGTTGTAGCGCTGACGGGAATTGCTGATTTTTTGTTGCAATACCCCCAAAAAATCATCCTTGGTGGTCATGCCGTATTTCTCCTGCACCAAATGGGCGTGGTACTCGGTAGTGCCTTCGTACAGCCAGAGGTGTTTGGACATCTTGGGTTGGTTGAAATCAAAATAATGGATTTCCTCCGAGTGGATGTTCAAAGGGGTAAGTATGTGAAAAAACTCGTGCGCCGCCACATCGATCAGGAACTGTACGGTATTGTCATTGTTGCCTTCGGGCATAAAGTACACCGAAGAATACGAGTGTTCGAGGGCCCCCTGCGCGCCTGAAACGCCGCGTTTATCATTGAGGTAAACCAAAAAGGCATATTTGTTGACTGGCAATGTCCCACCCAGGTATGCCCCCTGCGCCTGGAGCAAACCATTGATTTTTTCAGCTAAAAAATCAGCACTGACCACCTTGTTCGGGGAATGTACAGCGATGAGCACCGAAGTGTTGCCGACCTGAATAGTCGCCGTTTCTGCGCTGCCGTACATCAAGGGGCTATCGACCAGGCGGTTGTAATTTTCTAATTCAAAACGGTCCTGGGTCGTGCTGGGGTCGACATCAGTCAAGGCTGTACTGCCGTTCATACCATCCGGGTGCACTACCGTGAGCTGAAAAGGCATTTGTTTCATGCCATCGAAATACCCGGCGAAACAATGGGTATTGAGCAGGTAGTTGACATCCTTTTCAATGTTGAGCCCACAGGGTTCAAAGATTTTTTTGCCGCTGCTTTCGTCGTCAAATGTATCGTTGACCTTGTAGCGGATTTTGCCAAGCTTTTTGGCATTGCTGATCCGCCAGCTATTGGTGCTGATTTTTTCAACGGGCAAAGCCTTGCCATTTTTATCCAGCGCCTCAAACCCTTCGATGTAGCGGCCAAAATCATCTTCGGAGTAGGTGCCGGGTACAATTTTGGGCAGATTGTAAATAATTTCCTTTTTTTTGATGGCGGGAGGTAGTAGCTCTACGCTAATTTTGTCATCAGTGACCTGGACCAGATCCAACGTAAATTTATAGCCATTGCCTGAGGCTGTTTGGCTGAAACCAGCTTGAAAACACAAACAAAATAAAACAAACAGGTATACAATTTTCATCATTGATAAATTATGGTTGTTAACATTAGTAGTGGGGCAAAATGAACATTTATTTTTTATCGCCCCTTACTCAATTCCATACTCCGCAATTTTCCGCACCTCGCCCAACTGGTGCAACATATTCGCCTGCATCCACAATTGCACAAAACCCGTTCCTTCGCGGTGCCCATAGTTTTTCACCCAATACACGGCTTTGCCGTTGTCATCCAGAGCCAGGGGGGTAACCTGAGCCGGGTCCACTCCGGCAAAGGCCGAAACAGTTTGGCTCAAGCCCCATTTTTTACCCGTTTCAGTG
>JAAFHQ010000993.1 GCA_013298445.1 Chitinophagales bacterium
CCCGGGCTGTATCCAAAATTGGTTTGGGCTTACAAGACAAACTTTTTCTTGGGAATCTTGATGCTCGTCGCGACTGGGGGCACGCCAAAGATTACGTGGAAGCCATGTGGCTGATGTTGCAACAAGAACATGCTGAGGATTTCGTGGTGTCTACTGGAGTGGAAACGAGTGTGCGTGAATTTGTACGTTTAGCGTTTCAGGAAATTGGTGTCGAAATCGAGTTTAAGGGAGAAGGTCGTGAAGAGGTTGGTTTTGTCGCGCGTTCCAATAACCCAGATTATCAACTGAATCCGGGGCATGAAGTTGTAGCTATTGATCCACGTTACTTTAGGCCTGCCGAGGTAGATTTGTTGATTGGAGACAACTCCAAAGCCCGGGAAAAACTAGGTTGGAAACCTACCTACGACTTGCAGGGACTGGTACAGGAGATGGTAGCCGCGGATTTAAACTTGTTCCGCCAGAACCGTGTACTCAAGGAAGCTGGATTTTTGGTAAAAAACGAATTCGAATAATATGGAACAGTCCAGTAAAATATACATTGCTGGCCACCGTGGCATGGTGGGTTCAGCCATTTTTCGATGCCTTGAAAGGGCGGGATACCACAACTTGGTTACCCGCACCTCAAGCGAACTGGATCTACGCAATCCTGAACTAGTCAAGGCTTTTTTTGAAGAGGAGCGCCCAGAATACCTCTTTTTGGCCGCAGCCAAAGTTGGTGGAATCGTAGCCAACAATACCTATCGCGGGGAGTTTTTATATGACAATCTGATGATTCAGAACAATGTCATTCATAACGCGAAAGAGTATGGGGTGAAAAAATTATTGTTCCTGGGGTCATCCTGTATTTACCCCAAGCTGGCCCCACAACCACTCAAAGAGGAATACCTTCTCTCCGGGTTTTTGGAGCCAACAAATGAGCCTTACGCTATCGCAAAAATAGCAGGCATTAAACTATGTGAGGCTTATCGGGATCAATATGGCTGCAATTTTATTTCGGCTATGCCCACCAACCTTTACGGACCCAACGACAATTATGACTTGCACACCAGTCACGTACTACCCGCACTGATCCGCAAATTTCATGAGGCGAAAACCAATGGAGATACTACTGTGGAAATTTGGGGAACCGGAACCCCCTTGCGAGAATTTTTGCACGTTGACGATCTTGCCGAAGCTAGTCTTTTTCTAATGTTGAATTACAACGAAGCAAGCCATGTCAATATCGGTACAGGAGAAGATTTGAGCATCCGGGAATTGGCGGAAATGATCAAGGAGGTAGTTGACTTCAAGGGCGACATTCTGCTCAATACAACAAAGCCCGATGGTACGCCGCGTAAATTGCTCGACGTGTCCAAAATTCAAAGCTTGGGCTGGAAGCACAGGATTGGTTTGCAAGAAGGGGTCGAAAGAACTTATTTCGAGGAACAAATTCATTTTGCTCCTAGTTTGGTGTAATTTTTTTCATGGTTAACCTCAAAACAAAAACGAAAGATGAAAGCGTTAATTCAGAAATTTCTGAAAAAAAGAGGGTTTTACATTACCCATTATCCGAACGAGGATATGGCACGGCGCATGAAGATTATCAGCACTAATCATATCGACGTGGTATTTGATGTTGGCGCTAACATTGGACAATATGTGAGCAAGATGCGGGAGTATGGATACAACAAAAAAGTCATATCTTTTGAACCCCTAAAGAGTGCTTTTGAAAAGTTGAAAATTGTGGCCGCATATGACCAAAATTGGATCCTCAACAATTATGCCCTTGGTGATGAGGACACAAAAAGCCTGATTAATGTTTCAGACAATTCTGTGAGCAGTTCTATATTGAATATTCTGCCTACTCACCTGCAGGGTGCTCCGCAATCCAAATACGTTTCCCAAGAAGAAATCGAAATCAAAAAAGTAGACACAATTTTTGATTCGCTTTGTAAAAATGGGGAGAACGTAATGCTCAAAATTGACACTCAAGGTTATGAGAAAAATGTGATCGACGGTGCAATCCAATCATTAAATAGGATCAAAGTCATCCAACTTGAAATGTCGATTTTTCCGTTGTATGAAAATGAAATGTTGTATATGGAAATGATCAATTACTTGGATAAGTTTGGGTTTCAGTTGTTTTCATTGGAGAACGGGTTCTCAGATGAACAAACAGGACAACTTTTGCAGGTAGATGGAATTTTTGTACAAAAAAAATAACCAAAGACATAGCGTTTTTTGATAAAATGGCCGCAGTGAGTATTCGCTGCGGCCATTCTGCGTTTTAAATCATCATTTCCCAAGCTTAGACATCAACCAATTCGCCACTAGTTCATTTTCCTCCGGGAAAGTCCAATGCCCAGTTTCAAGGAACAACTTGAGCTCTTTGGGAGCTGTGATAGAGTTGTAAACGGCGTACATGGAAGTGGGCGGGCACGTCTCATCGTTAAAGCCCATCGAGTAAAAAGTGGGCACTTTGAGCTGTTTGGCAAAATTGACCACATCGTAATAGGCTGCCGTTTTGATCTTGGCTTCCGTGTTGTTTTGGGGATTGTTTTTGTCAAAAATATGCGGCCAACCTCCGGCGCGATTTTTCAAATACCCTACCATATCCGCTAAGGCCGGATAAATCGGGGCCGACCATTTTACCCGCGGATCGA
>JAAFHQ010000994.1 GCA_013298445.1 Chitinophagales bacterium
TTTTACTTGAATAATCCAGCTATTCTTTTCCTGCCAGGCGTTTACTTCTACATTTTGGCCAGTATGGGAAAATTTAACTGCATTGGCAATGATGTTGCGCAGGGCCATTCGAATCATACCAGGATCACTAAATAACGTGAAATTAGGGTCTATTTCGTTTTTGATTTGTACTTCTTTTTCTGCAAAAATGAATTGGAGGGACTGGCTTAGGTCTTCTACAAGGGGGTGTAGTTCGATTACTTCCTTTATAGGGCGATAGTTGTTCATTTGAATTTTAGCCCAATACAACAAATTTTCCAGCAGCACACTGGTTTTTGCGGTTTGTAAGTGAAGGCGCACCAACCAATATTTCCGCTCTGAATCAGTGATACCGGGTTCATTCAAGGTATCAAGTACCGCTTGGATGGCCCATAGCGGTGATCGTAAATCGTGCGATATAACCGCAAAAAGTTGATCTTTTACCAGACTGAGCTGCCCTAATTGGTTCTTTTGGTATTCCAATTGGGTGTTTTGAACTTTCAGTAGACCATTGGCCTTTTGGCGAATCCTAATCTTGAAAGAATAATATGTGCTAATAAGCGCAGACAAGAATAGCATTAAAAACATGCCATGACGAATCTTCCGTTCTTGGCGGAATTGCGCATCAAAATGTTGTTGTACCTGTTTTTCCGCCCTTCGAATGGCCATATCCTGACGGGCCCTTTCTGCTGTTAAACGTTGGGCATTTGAAGCGATTCTATCCTCGATTAGTTGGGCTTTTTCGAGAGCGATAACCGCTGGATACGCCTGACTTAGTTTGGCTAGAATAGCACCTTGCTGAACCCAGATATCGCGCTCAGTAGAGTCGCGACTTCGGCCCAGTGTGCCATTTAAAGCAATTTGATTGTAGGTAAGAGCGGAGTCGAGCCGATTTTCGGCCAGGTATACTTCGGCCAATAAATAGTTGCTGTGGTTGATGCTGATGGTATCGTGGAGATGCTGAGCGATGTTCCTTTTTTTGAACGCAAAAAACTTTGCCTGCTGGCGATTTTCTAACTCCAGGTTGACATGGAATAGTTTGTCCAGAATGGCCATTTCAAAACCTGGAAAGTATTGCTTTGCTGCAATGACTTGGGCTTGTTTGAGTACCTGATTGGCCAACTCGAATTGGCGCTGCATCGTGTAAGTTTGCCCCATTAATTGCAAAATTCTGCATAGTGTAAGTTGGGCCTTGCTTTTTTTAGCTAGAACTTGGGATTGTTTCAGGTAGTTCAGGCTAGACCTGTAATCATTTGTTTCCAAATTGCAACGACCCAATTGTTCTAAAATCTGAATTTGAACCGAATCGCCTTTTTCCGGGTATTTGCGAAGAATGTTGAGTCCAGCCAGGAAATAAGCTGTTGCTTTTTGGTGGGCCCATTGTAAATGAAAAATCTCACCTATTGCCAAATATACTTTACTCTGTGCAGTATAATCGCGGCTTTTCCGGAATGCTTCAGCAGCATCAAAATAACTTTTGATGGCTTTTTCAGCATCATTCACTATGAAGTAAATTTTGCCATTCAACTCGTGGTACTTCCCCCAATAAAGGCCATAATTTGTTTGCTTTAAAAGAGGGAGTAGCAATGAAAGCTCCTGGCTTGCCTGTTGTGGTATGGAATCTATGAGCGTTTCAACGAATGTAAGATGTGCTCTGATGATTGCTCCATTAGAAGTCCCTGAAGGCAATTTGGCATACAGCGTTTGAGCTTGAATGGGCATTTTCAATGCACCACAAGCTAATACTAGAAGTCCTACAATAACGCATTTGCTGGCATAACCGCGCCGCAATTCTTTCACTCTGATCTTGATTTTATCATTAAAACAAATTTGGAGGGGAAAATTTGCGAAAAGCTTGCAACAAGGTGCAGAACGTCTTTAATAAAAAATAAGCCTGTTTGGTGAAAAATATACCTGAGTTAAAAAAAACAGGTAAGCTGACATTCAATTAACCGTTACTTTAGCATCATCATTTGAAATTACCGCTATTAAAGCTCAACCTCAAAGATAATGTGCGAAGTTAAAACCTTTGCATTTAAAATTCAAGTATTACAGTGTTCTATTGTTGGCGCCCTGCTTTCGGGGCGTTTTTTTTTGAACGCAAAATAACAATTCATTTACAGATCCATTTCATACAACCCTCTTCAAGGCTGGATTATCTGGCTTTTTTTATCTTTGCGGCGCGAAAACTAACTCAATCATGGTGAACAGCATTTACGAAACCGTTGTAGGTTTAGAAGTACACGTCCAATTGGCGACGAATAGCAAAGCATTTTGTGCCGACGATGCCAGCTTTGGCGGTGAGCCCAATACCCAGGTCAGTGCTGTTTCATTGGGGCATCCGGGTACTTTACCCAAAGCCAACCGTCAACAGATCGAATTGGCTGCTCGGCTTGGACTGGCCTTGGGTTGCCGGATCAACGCGACCAATACTTTTGACCGAAAGAACTATTTCTATGCAGATTTACCCAAAGGTTATCAGATTACCCAGGATAAACAGCCCATTTGTATCGGGGGGGCCTTATCCATCAAACTGGGCGATACCTGGAAATCGATCCGCATTCATCACATCCACATGGAAGAAGACGCCGGCAAATCGATCCATACCCTGGCTCCTCG
>JAAFHQ010000995.1 GCA_013298445.1 Chitinophagales bacterium
CCGATTGGTTCCTTCATCTTCCTGGGACCAACCGGGGTGGGTAAAACCGAATTGGCTAAAACCATCGCCGAAGTGCTCTTTGACGATGAAAAGGCCATGACCCGCATCGACATGAGTGAATACCAGGAGAAACACACGGTATCGCGCCTGGTAGGTGCGCCTCCTGGATACGTGGGTTACGACGAAGGTGGTCAATTGACCGAAGCGGTGCGCCGCCGTCCGTACAGCATTATCCTGCTGGACGAGATCGAAAAGGCACACCCCGATACCTTCAACATCCTGCTGCAAGTCCTGGATGATGGCCGCCTGACCGACAACAAAGGCCGCGTCGCCAACTTCAAAAACACCATCATCATCATGACTTCCAATATGGGAGCCGACCTGATCATGGAGAACTTTGAAGACCTGGAGGAAATGGGTGAAAAACACCGCACGGAAATCATTGCGACCACCAAGGAAGAAGTGTTCAACCTGCTGAAGGAAAACCTGCGCCCGGAATTCCTCAACCGCATCGACGAACAAATCCTCTTCCTGCCGCTGAACAAGGACGAGATCAAGCAGATTTTGGAACTCTTGCTGAAAAAGACCCAAAAAATGCTGGCCAAGCAGGGCATCATCCTCAAAGTGAGCGATGAGGCGAAAACCATGCTGGCCGACATGGGTTACGATCCGCAGTTTGGTGCCCGCCCAATGAAGCGCGTGCTGCAAAAAGACGTGATCAACGAGTTGTCGAAGCTTGTGCTGAGCGGCGAGGCTAGCCTTGGCGACACCATCTACATCCACACGGATAAGAAGGGCTTGACCTTTGGCAAAACGCCGTATGAAGGGGCAATTAGTTTGCCGCCAGAGCCAGTGGATGATGACGGGGATGATGAAAAAGAGGAAGAAAAGCCGATGGAAGAGAAGGCGTAAAAAATGCACAAATAGGGCTATAAGGTTTGAAAACCATGTAGCCCTATTTTTATGTACATATCTATCGAGTTCCCATGAAAATTAAAGATTTTAAGCTTTTAATAGAAGCATTACCATTCCTACAGCAGTCTTTTACCATTAAAAAATCGAATTGGGAATTTGCGAATCACACGGACCTGCTAAAGGATATTTTCATTGATGAATCAATCACTTTAACCAGAAATGACTTGTTTACATCAGCCCTTAATGCTAAAACTCAGCAGGATTTAAAAGAATTTATTGTCAAAACGTTGATGTGGGGATATCCAACAAAAGGTAGAGGTAAAAACATTGAGCTTTTGCTTGAATCAGCATCATTTGATCGTCTAGTAAATGTCCTTGAAAAATATAAAGCGCAAAATGTCTCAATTGAGGAACTTGAAGAAGATATCAATAATGTCAGATTTCTCGGATTATCAACAATGTCAAAGTTCATTTATTTTCTGAATTCAAAGGTCGAAAATAAGCAAGCCGTAATTCTCGATCAACGAATCATGGATACAATCAATCTAGGAAAATATGAAGAATTTCACGTTCTTAAAGGCATTGGAAACCACAATGCTGTGTCTAGATACTACTTGGACTATTTGAACATAATAGATGATCTTAAGTCCAAGATGGGCGTTGAAGCGGACAAAATCGAAATGTTTCTGTTTGTTTTTGGAAAGATGCTTTCATGAATTCTAATACCAACTTCAAATTAGCTGATATTTTTCTAACATTTTGAATATTTATGATAAAATTTACTATTTTTTGATTTAATTTTACATTTCCGAGTTTACTCTAAACAGACAATCTTATTACACGCAAAATTATACTGCTATGTACCTCATGTATATCGATGAAAGCGGCGATACCGGCACAAATAACTCGCCTACACAATACTTTGTCCTTTCCGCCATAGTCATCCACGAAGAAAAGTGGCTAGAAGTTTTAGACGACCTAATCCTTTTAAGAAAGTACTTAAAACAGCGTTTCGGACTTGGTATGAATGAAGAAATCCACGCTGCTGACTGGTTAAACAAAGACCCAAAATTGAAGGCAAACATTGTAAAAAACGATAGGCTTGACATCCTGAAAAAATGCCTGAACTGGCTTAACCAAAGGAATGACATTAGCATCTATTCCGTTAGGTGTGACAAACAAGCGAACCAAAGCAAAGATATTTTTGAATACACCTGGAAAGTATTTATCCAAAGATTTGAAAACACGTTATCACACAAAAATTTCCCTGGAGGCAATGCAACAGATAAAGGGGTGCTAATTCCCGACGATACCCACGGGCAGAAGCTTACCGCATTATTGAGACAAATGAGAAGATTTAACCCCGTTCCAAACATGAAAGGATTTGGCGGTGGCATGAGAAACATCAGATTAAGAGCAGTAATTGAAGATCCGATTATGAGAGATTCCAGTGAAAGCTACTTTCATCAAATGTCAGATATCGTAGCTTTTTTTGCTAGAATGAGCTATGAACCAAATAGGTATGTTAGGAAAAAAGGAGCCAGAACCTTTTACAATTTCTTGGGAAATGTAGTCAACCAAAAGGTAACTTCAAAACAGACCAACAATTGGATAGTGGAGATATAAAACAAAAAAGGGATAGAAATTCTACCCCGGGGGACTCCTACTTCCTTCGCCGTTAGGCATAACCGTCCACATGGGAGTTTCAGAATCCACTG
>JAAFHQ010000996.1 GCA_013298445.1 Chitinophagales bacterium
TTGCAGAATGTGGCCTGTTGGATGAAGAAGAAAGCATCGAAACGACATTGGTGATTTTTCCCCGGGCTTTTGATGCTTTTAAAGACTACCTGCTGCTGATCGAAAACTGTGAAGACATGCTGCTCGACAATGACTATGAAGGCATTTATCAGGTAGCGAGTTTTCACCAGGATTACCAGTTTGCTGACGCACCTGCCGATGATGCTGCCAATTATACCAATCGTTCCTTGTATCCCATGCTGCATTTGCTGCGCGAATCTAGCCTTGATCAGGCTCTGGCCAATTATCCCGATCCTGAAAATATCCCCCAACGCAACATCGATTACGCCCACAAACTGGGCCTCCAACAGATGAAATTGCTCCGGGATGCTTGTTGGAATGGGTGAATTGAAATCAAAAATGTTTAACGAACCACCTCAATTTTGTACTTGGCTCCTTTCATTTTTTCGCCCTGAATTTTTTTCAATACCGCCTGAACCTGGTCTTTTTTTACCGCTACAAAAGACATGTGGTCCAATAACTCGATTTTCCCCAGATCTTCCTTTTGTAGCTCTCCTTTTTTGGACAAAAAGCCAACGATGTCGGTTTTGCTGAGTTTGTCTTTTTTACCACCACTGATGTACAAGGTGACCCAGGCGGGTGGAGCAGGCAGTGCAACTCCGGTAGGGATGTCAAAAACCTCGGGTATTCCAGGCAGGTAATCCGGGAGTGCTTCTTCAGCATACAAAATAACAAAGGCAGTACCCTCGGCGTGCATCCGAGCCGTGCGTCCATTGCGGTGTACAAAATCGGTGCCTTTGGATGGCAATTCAAAATGAATGACATTTTTTACTTCTGGAATGTCCAGCCCACGTGCCGCCAAATCAGACGCTACCAGGATGGAGATGCTGCCATTGCGGAATTGTACCAGCGTTTTTTCACGAGTCAACTGATCCAGACCACCGTGGAAAAACGAGCTTTGTAGCCCTTTTTCGCGCAACATTTCCACACAACTTTCGGTGGCTTCGCGCTGATTGCAAAAAACCAGGGTTTGCTCACTACCCAAAGCAACAAGCAAGGCGAAAAGTGTATCCAGCTTATCTTCGCCGGGAGCCATTACCGCCTTTAATTGCAGGCCATCGGTCGATTTTTCCTCCACCTGTGTGAAATCCAGTACTTTGGGTGCAACAATCCCGGTGAATTTCGGGATGTGCTGCTTGCGACTCGCTGATACGAGGATTCGTTTGTCTATCTTGGGTAAACCCGCCACAATTTGCTCCATCTGTTCCTGAAAACCCATGGACAAAGACTTGTCAAATTCGTCCAGGATCAACACCCGCAAGTGTTTTGGATCAAAAGATTTACGGGTCAAATGTTCGATGATGCGCCCTGGGGTGCCAATGAGTAGGGCGGGGGGCTGACTTAGGTTGCGGATTTCGGTTTGCATGGGGTGACCACCATAACAGGTGTTGACCTTAAAGCCAGTGGCCATTTTTTGCCAAACCCGTTCGATTTGGATGGCCAATTCGCGGGTTGGAGAGATCACCAAACATTGTACCCCTGTCTGGTCGCTTTTTAACAAACTCAAAATGGGCAACAAAAAAGCCAGGGTTTTGCCTGACCCGGTGGGGGCCAATAACATCAGGTTGGGTTCCTGGGGAATGTACAGCAGGGCTTTTTCCTGCATTTCATTGAGCGCGTTGATGCCAAGTTTGTGGAGTACAGCATCCAGTGATACGTTGTTTTGCATGGCGGCAAAGATACAGTTTTCACCTGGAAACCCTATGGCTCATGACTTATTGTTTTGAATACCCAAACATTCCCCTTCGCAATGCTGTTTCAATTCCATACTTTTGCGATTCTTTAAAACTGCATTAAGATTTTATGGCAAAATTTGCAATCGACCTCAAGTCAGGTGACATCAAAAACGAGGCCGAACTGATCGTCGGAATTGACCTGGGAACAACCAATAGTTTGGTTGCTTATATAAAAAATGGCGAGGCCGTAGCCGTAAAAGGCAAAAATGGGAAAAGCACCCTCGTGCCATCGGTGGTGCATTTTAGCCCCGAAGGCAAAATTGTGGTGGGGGACGAGGCCAAGGAAAAACTGATTAGCGACCCGGAAAATACCATTTACTCCGTGAAACGCCTGATGGGAAAATCCTACGGCGACGTGCAAGGGGTTCAGCAATATTTTGGCTACCAAATCATCGACAACGATACGGAGAGTTTGGTCAAAATTCGGGTAAAAGACAAGTTTTATACCCCCATTGAATTGTCTGCCGAAATCCTCAAAGCCCTCAAAAATCGCATCGAAGAAGAGCTGGATCGAGTGGTGAGTAAGGCCGTCATTACAGTGCCTGCCTATTTCAATGATTCGCAACGGCAAGCTACTCGTGATGCGGGCAAATTGGCCGGTTTGGATGTATTGCGCATTGTGAACGAACCCACTGCAGCAAGTTTGGCCTACGGCATTGGTCTGGATCAAAGTGAAAGCCATACCATCGCTGTATACGACCTGGGCGGAGGTACTTTTGACATTTCCATTTTGCGCATCCAGGATGGGGTTTTTGAAGTGATGGCCACCAACGGGGACACCTTTTTGGGCGGTGATGACTTCGACCGGGCCATTGTTGATCACTGGATTGCCGAA
>JAAFHQ010000997.1 GCA_013298445.1 Chitinophagales bacterium
ATGATCAACAGGCTTTTTGGAAATATCTGGCCAGTCTTGTGGTACATCCTTGTGGGGGCGGCTTTGAGAGTTGACAAAAGCGGCCACATCCCAGGCTTCTTCGTCGCTCAACTGGGCTGAGGTGTGACTCACTCCAAGCGGCATGTTGTACTTGGCGTATTTGGCAAAATTGCTGACGCGGTACAATCCTGCCCCGTCATTGTAGCTGTTTTTGCCCCACAAGGGTGGGTACACGTATTCGTTGCGGGCTGTGTTTTTCAGACCACCTCCGTTCGCTTGATGGCAGCTTTGACATTTGTCGACATAGACCAACTTGCCTTTGGCCGGGTCAGCAGCCCGATCGAGGAAAGGAAGTTCTTTGAGCCCTGAGCCTTCTGCTTTTTCACCTTTGGGGACTTCTTTGCCCAAAAATTCAATATAGGCTTTGATGGCTTGCATCTCCTTACCGAGCGTGTCCAGTTCCATTCCATTGAGGCTGCGTTGAAAACAGTCGTTGACCCGTTTGTAAATGTTTTCAACACTGCCACTTCGAGCGCGCATCTTTGGATAGGTAGAGGCGACAGAGCCATAGTTGTTGCCAAAAACCTTGGTACCTGCATCCAGGTGGCAATTTTGACAGTTCATGCCATTGCTCATGGCTTTGACCGAACCTTTTGGACCTAGGTATTTGGCAGTGTGGGCAATCAACTGTCGGCCATAATTGACCTGTTCACGCTGCTTAGGGTCGCTGATTTCACTCAACTTGGGCGCGATCCAAAAAGTGCTGCTCGCCGCGCTGGCCAGGATAAGCTTGTCGTCAGGCACTTCCACCTTTGGGCGTGGAGTGGTTACCCGGTCAAAAAAAGTCATCAAATCCTCGTTAAACACAAAAACCAGGGTCATTAAAATCATGCCTACAAATAGAATGGATACGGCATTGGTCAAAAGCTGGATGGTTTGCAACATGCCCCGGTCGAATGAATCTTTTCCTTCGTTTTTCATATAACCATTTTGTGCGATCAAAAATTCAGTAGGTGCTGTGTACAGCGTTATTCTTAAAACAATATAGGTCAGTTTGGGTCAAAGGGGTACCTGGAATTTTTGTTAAAAGTATTCGCTTGGACTTGAAAGAAATGTGACGCTGGTCACAAAGAGCTGAAATTTTATTTTGAATTAACATTAAGGCACCAAATACTCATTGTGATTTTTTTCAGCAAAGTGATCTATTTCACAGAACGGCTTGTCAAAGCCTCCGAGTTTTGTCGCATCATTTGAACAACGCCAAAATTTGACCACAATGAGCTTTTTTCAATCTTTATTTGGAACGGCTTCCCGCAAATATCAAAATGTAAGAGCCGGAGAGTTTATGCAAATTGCTGAAAACACTCCCGATGCCGTCCTGATCGATGTACGTACTCCAGCCGAATTCAGCGGAGGGAAGCTACCCGGTGCCAAGAACATCGACATCTTTTCCAAAGATTTCCTCAACCAGATCGATAAGCTGGACAAAGACAAAACCTATCTCCTTTACTGCCGTAGTGGCAACCGGAGTGGACAAGCCTGCAACATCATGGCGGGACGTGGTTTCACCAAGTTGTACAACATGACTGGTGGCGTGGTGAGCATGTAAAATAATGAGGTGTAGTCAAATAATTTTGCCGAGCATGAAGCTGCGCCCCAATGCCAAAATTGTTTATTTTGTGGACAAGGTCCTATTGACATTACAACTCACGGGCGCAGCTTTACACCGAAATAATGGCAAAATCTTACTGGAACACGATTAATCCCTACCCAAACTGGTTCAAACAGGTCAACCGCCGGACGCTGAGAGCCGATTTTTTGGCTGGATTAACGGGTTCCGTTATTGTGCTACCCCAGGGTTTGGCTTTTGCCATGATTGCGGGATTGCCGCCAGTTTATGGTTTGTACACCGCCATCATTCCTCCGATTATTGCCGGGCTTTTTGGTTCTTCTATGCACATGGTATCGGGGCCTACGACGGCGAATTCACTGGTTGTTTTTGCAGCCTTGAGCCAACTTGCAATTCCAGGAACCAATGAATATGTGACCTTGGCTTTTTCCATCACCCTCTTTGTAGGCATTATTCAATTGGGCTTTGGACTGGCCCGCTTGGGCATTTTTGTCAACTTTGTCTCCAGCACAGTCATCACGGCTTTTTCCACCGGAGCGGCGCTGTTGATCATGATCAGTCAGTTGAAAAACATTTCGGGCGTAAGCATTAAAAATGGCCTGAATGCTTTTGAAGTCGTTTACGTTTTTTTTGAAAAAATTCACGAGTTCAATTTTCAGGTTTTTTCGGTGGCCGTGATAAGTTTTTGTAGTGCGGTAGCGCTCAAATTGTGGAAGCCCAAATGGCCCAATCTGATTGGCGGTTTGATCATGGGTAGCTTGTGTGCAGTGGCTTTTGGGGGGGAGGAAATAGGTATTCATTTTGTAGCCCACATCGACCATGCCTTGCCTCCGCTGAGTTGGCCCAGTTTTTCGGTATCCGAATTTTCAACCCTTTTCCCGAGTGCTTTTGCAGTGGCCATGATTGGGCTCATTTCAGCTATTGCCATTGGTAAAAACATCGGTAGCCAGTCTGGGCAACGGATTGACAGCAACCGGGAGTTCGTGGGGCAGGGTTTG
>JAAFHQ010000998.1 GCA_013298445.1 Chitinophagales bacterium
TGAAAAGCGACAATGGTATCAAATCTGCTGATCCATTTACTACACATACTGGCAACCTGGATCCACGTTTGGATTGGACAGTTGGCCGTCGCGGTTTGCCTTACCTGGATTGGGGCTTGCACCCAGGTTCAACCTGGATTCGCGACCAGAGCTATGGTGGACCATATGCGCCTAAAAAGAACGTGCATTACCGCACCCAACAAGGGGTTCTTTCTTCAGCAGCAGGCTGGAGCACTGGCCCCAATACCAACAACGTCAAGTTGATTCGCTACGCTGATATTCTGCTGCAAGCTGCTGAATGCGAAGTAGAAATTGGTAGCCTGGAAAAGGCACGGGAGTACACCAATCTGGTTCGTGCTCGTGCTGCTAACCCGGCTGGTTGGGTGAAAAAAGACGATGGCACACCTGCTGCCAAATATGTGATAAGTCAGTATACTGCGGCCTGGACGGATAAAGCCATTGCCCGTAAAGCGGTACGTTTTGAGCGCCGCTTGGAATTGGGTATGGAAGGCCACCGTTTCTTTGATTTGGTGCGCTGGGGTGTAGCTGAAGCTGAAAAAACAGCATACTTCGCTACGGAAGGCAAAAAGCGCCAATACCTGGCAGGTGGCAGATTTGTGAAGGGAAAGAGTGAATTTTTCCCAATTCCTGCAAAAGCCATTACTCAAAGTGCTAAAGATGGTCAGTCAACCATCAAACAGAACCCTGGGTATTAATCGGCATTTTAGTCAATAGCTGTTTTACAAAATAGACTTTAGGGACAAGGGAATCACCAGATATTTTTTGGTGGTTCCTTTGTTTTTTCAAAACACTTGGTTTATTTTGGACGATAAGAATCCAAGAAACTATGATCGGTAAAGCCTTCATTTTGCTTTGTTTTGTGCTCTTTTGCAGCGCTTGTCAGAAAGCTGAGTATCTTTTTAAACAGTTGAATCCCAAGACCACCGGAATCACTTTTGCCAATACCATTACTGAAAGAGATACCCTCAATATTTTTGACAACGAATTTGTGTACAACGGTGGTGGGGTAGCCATTGGCGATGTAAATGGGGATGCATTACCCGATGTATATTTTACTGGCAACCAGGTGGATAACCGACTCTACCTCAATCGTGGAGGCATGAAATTTACCGACATTACGGCAGAGGCCAAAGTGAGCAAAAAGCAAGACCAATGGTCGACCGGGGTGACGATGTTGGACATCAATAGGGATGGAAAACTGGACATTTACGTTTGTAACTCGATGAGTCCTGACCGTGATTTGTTGCGCGACTACCTTTTTGTCAATCAGGGAAATGACCAGAGCGGAATTCCCAGCTTTAAAGAGATGGGCAAAGAATATGGCATTTTAGACTACACCCACAATTCAGTCGCTAATTTTTTTGATTATGATCGAGATGGAGACCTGGATCTGTTTATTGCGGTTAATTACATTGATGTGCAATACCCCAACCTGTTCATCGCCAAAAATGGAGATGGGTCCTCTCGTACCAGAGACATCTTGTACCGCAATGACTCAGCAGCAGGAATAAAACAAGAGCCACGTTTTACAGATGTTTCACTTGAAGCGGGGATTGTCTGGGGAGGATATAGCCACTCCTGTACGATTCAGGATTTTAACAAAGACGGTTGGCCTGACATTTATGTAGCCAACGATTACATTTCTAATGATCTGTTTTACATCAACAACCAAGACGGAACCTTTACCAATCGCATCAAAGATATTTTTAAACACCAGTCCTATTCCTCGATGGGAAGTGATGCTGCCGACATCAACAACGACGGGCTGGAAGACATCTTTACCGTAGAAATGTTGCCCAAAGACAACAAACGGAAAAAACTGAACCTGAATGCCAATAATTATACCATGTACTTATTCAACGAAGAGTATGGATATGAATATCAATACGTTCGCAATACTTTTCAATTGAATCAAGGCCTAAGCCCGGAAACGGGCCTTCCTGTGTTTGGAGACATTGCATTTTTGGCAGGGGTAGAAGCGACCGAATGGAGCTGGAGTCCTTTGTTTGCCGATTTTGACAACGATGGTTGGCGAGATCTTCTGGTGACCAATGGATTCCCCAAAGATGTAACCGACCATGATTTTGGTGCTTTTCGCAAAAGCATCAACAGCAGTCTGGTGTCCAGGGATGAATTGCATCAAATGATTCCAGAAGTCAAAGTGCCTAATTTTATGTTTCGAAACCGGGGCAATCTAAGTTTTCAGGATGTTTCAGCGGAATGGGGAGTGAACGTTGCTTCCTTTTCCAACGGTACTGCTTATGCGGATCTGGACAATGATGGCGATCTGGATTTTGTAGTCAACAACATTGATGATGTGGCCGGGGTATTTCAAAACACCCTGAATGATAAAAAGCCCTCTGCTAAAAAACAGGCCCATTTCTTGCGGGTTGCGCTGAATGGATCATCTACCAATCCCGATGCCTATGGTGCCAAGGTTTTTATTTGGTACAAAGGCCAACAACAAATCGCTTCGTGCTCTGGGGTAAGAGGTTATTTATCCAAGTCAGAACACACCTTGCACTTTGGCTTGGGAGAAGTTAAGTCGCTCGATTCCTTACGGGTAATCTGGCCTGATCAAAGTAGCCAGTTACTCAAAAA
>JAAFHQ010000999.1:0-2181 GCA_013298445.1 Chitinophagales bacterium
AAAATTGTATGCCGAAATGAACCAAACTATTGAAAAATTAGACATAGAAGGCAGAGTAATTGAACGAACCGATGAAGATTTTGAAAGCGTGGTAATGGGTTCATTGTTCAATAAAACCGACCCAGGCAAAAGACCAATTAAGGTGGTAGAAGCCAAGTCGGTTCAAGATATTATTGAAACCATAAAATATGCCAAATCGCACGGTAAAAAGCTGACTGTTTGTTCGGGTGGGCATAGTTTTAGTGCCAATCATCTTCGGGACAACAGTATTTTGATTATGATGAAGCACTTCAATCAATTTGAAGTGAATGTAAACGAAATGACGGCAACCGCTGGGCCAGGTGTAGGTGGAAGTGTGTTGATGTTGGAATTGTATAAGCACAATCTTTTCTTCCCGGCGGGTCATTGTAAAGGTGTTTGCATTGGAGGTTATCTGTTGCAAGGCGGTTATGGTTGGAATGGCAGAAAATTGGGAATTGCTTGTGAGAGTGTTATTGGAATCGATTTAGTTACTGCCGATGGCGAATACGTCCATGCCAGCGAAAGCGAAAATGCCGATTTGTTTTGGGCGGCACGTGGTGCAGGTGGCGGTTTTTTTGGCGTAGTGGTTCGTTTCCATTTAAAGCTGTATCCACTACCCAAATACAGAGCTATTATTGCCCATCAATTTTATATGAAGCATCTGGAGGATGTGTACAGCTGGGCGTACGAAGTTGGGCCAAGCATACCGAAAGCTGTAGAGTTTCAAATGATTATGAGCAACAAAATGGCAGGAATATTTGGCCCGGGTATTGAGGCTGCTGCACCCATTTTTGCCGATACCAAAGATGAATTTGAGGAAGCAATGGCATTCATGAAAAACAGCCCGATCAAAAGTAAAGCATTGATTGCTACTCCAGCGATTGACCCAGGTATCGATGCCTTGTACAAATTAGTGATGAGCCATTATCCAGAAAACCATCACTATGGTGTAGACAATATGTGGACACACGCTTCATTGGACGACTTAATGCCTTACATCAAAGAAATCGCAAGAACCTTGCCTCCTGCTCCTTCGCATATGCTCTGGCTCAATTGGCATCCTGGGCAAATACAATCCGATATGGCCTATTCAAATGAAGACAACATCTACATTGCCTTATATACCATTTGGAAAAACGCGGGCGATACTTCAAAATATGGCGATTGGGCTGCATCGATGATGCATAAAATGAACCATATTAGTACAGGAATCCAATTAGCTGATGAAGGCTTGCACAAAAGAACTGCACCGTTTTTATCTGATGCGAATTTGAAAAAAGTACAACAAATTAGAGCAGATAGAGACCCGAAAGGCTTATTCCACGAATGGCATAGCCGACCAGAGATTAAATAATTTTTTTCATAAAGTCTGCGAACCTAAACCTTTCGCAGACTTTTTTTTTAAATATCATGATACATTTTACAAAACCACAGGCTCGCCTTTTTTCTAACATTTCAGTTTCCATTGCCATGACTGTTGTGATGACAGGTGGGATGTTGTTGGTACATTCTGGTTATTGCGTTAATTTTTTCAAACTTTGGCTCAATGATTTTTTGGTGGGCTGTTGCATTGCCGTTCCTACTGGGTTATTGATTGTGCCAATTGTATCAAAATGGGATGACTTGCATACAGACAATAAAAACACCAACTGACAACGCTGGCTTCCTTCACCATGCAATGCCAAGAATGAAGGTACGGTTGATTGCAAACAGTTAAGAACCCTCCTTCCTCTAAAACAGGTCGTCCATCGTCAAGATTTTTTCAACCAACCCGAGGCTATGCTTATTGTGCTCCATGCCAAACGTGGTGAGTAACACAATCATCAAATGCTTTTTGGTTTTTGTTTTTGCTTTAAAAGTCCACATTTGATTGCGCAAGGTTTTGGCATCGGCTTCCGATAGTGTAAATTCGGTATTGTAAAACTTAATTTCAAATAGATTGATAATTTGGTCATTGCGGTCTAAAACGAGGTCAATTTGTGCACCTTTTTCTTCATCATTGCCCTTGAATAGAAAAGTAGAAGCCTGGGAATAAACGCCGGAAATACCCAAGGCTTTTTTGATATTGGGCAAGTGTTTCAAGCAGGCATTTTCGTAAGCATAACCCGACCAAACTTTGGCGCTTGGGGTTTGACTCAGTTGATTCCAAGTTTCACTCCC
>JAAFHQ010000999.1:2191-2621 GCA_013298445.1 Chitinophagales bacterium
CCCGCTGTCTTTATTGTGTTCAATGAAACGGAGATAAAACAAGGAATATTCATCGGTTAGGCGGTAAAGCATGTCTTTTTTGCGTTTGCCGAAGGGATAATAGGACGTAATAAAGCCCGATTGTTCTAATTCTTCCAACACTTTGGAGGTATTGCCACCTTCTGATATTCCAGCATTTTTAACAATAGCGGGGCGAGTCAAACCTTGTCGAGATTGTGCCAATGCCCTGACTACTGCTATATGGCTGTCCGCATGGGCAAAGAGCGCTGCATAGAGTCTTGAAAACTCATCCCGCAACAAGCCGTTCTTGGAAAAACAAATATCATTGATGTTTTGCGTGGCACTCTTCCCCGCTTTGATCTCGTTCAAATAATGCGGAATACCGCCAATTGCCATATAGATTTGGAGAATTTGGTAACGATTGTAGAAA